>JAITMT010000439.1 GCA_031277235.1 Tannerella sp. | reverse complement strand
AAAACGGATACCCGTTTTTGAACGCCTATGATTATCGCTCAACAAAAGAGAAAAGAAAACATCGTGGAATACCTGCTGTACATGTGGCAGGTGGAGGATATGATTCGTGCTTGTCGCCTGGATATGAGTGTGATAGAAGCGCAGATAATTTCGCAATACGACCAGCCGGAGCCGGTGAAAGCCGAAATTCGGGTCTGGTATGAAGACCTGATCAGGATGATGCGGCAGGAAGGCGTGACGGAGCGCGGTCATCTTCAAATTCATAAAAATATCGTCAACGAACTGACCGAACTGCACGCGCGATTACTGAATACGCCCGAAGAAACCGTCTATAAATCCCTGTACTACAAGGCGCTGCCCGCTATCGTACAGTTGCGTTCCAAGTCGGGCGGCAGCGAAGTTTCCGAGATGGAGACTTGTCTGACTGCCGTTTACGGTTATCTGTTGTTGAAGTTGCAACGCCGGGAAATCAGTGCGGACACGGCGGAAGCCATCCGGCAAATCAACTCGCTGCTGGCGTTCCTGGCGGCGAAATATCCGGACGTTTGAAAGTTCAAGGTTCAAGGTTTAAAGTTCAAAGTTCAATTGCATTGTCAATTATCAATTAAAAAAACATGTTTCAATTAATCAACACCGGTTATTTTTTCGCGGATGGCGGCGCGATGTTCGGCGCGATTCCGAAGGTTACGTGGAGTCGCAGCTATCCCGCCAACGAGCGCAACCTCTGCGTTTTGGCGATGCACGCGGGCGTTGTTACGACCGGGGGCGAGCGGGTAATCGTGATTGATCCCGGCGTCGGCAAAGACTGCTTGGACAAATCACCTGCATCTTTCTATCAATTCCATGAAACAAAGAATATTGCGGAAGAACTGGAACAGTTGGGAATTACCGCCGAAGCCGTTACCGACGTCATATTCACGCATTTGCATTTCGACCATTGTGGCGCGGCTGTGCAAACGGACTCCCGGGGAATGGCTAAACCTGTCTTTCCCAATGCCCTGCACTGGGTTAGCCGTGCACAGTACGAAAGCGAAAGGAATCCCCACCCGCTCGAAAGCGATTCGTTCCTGCCCGGTAACACGCGGCTGCTGGAAAAGGCGAGCTTGCTGCGAATCGTTGAATCCACGATTGAACCTTATCCGGACGTTCGGCTGGAACTGTTTGACGGACACACGCTCGGGCAGATAGTCGCCACGATAAAGCCTGATAATGAAGACGTCCCTGCCATCGTTTTTGCCGGCGACGTCATTCCGCTGTCTTCGCAGGTCGTGCCGGAGCGCATTTCGGCTTACGATCTCTATCCCGCCCAGTCCTATTTCGGAAAAATCAGGATGCTGGAGAAGGCTGTCCGCGAAAATCAGACGCTCGTGTTCTTCCACGACGCCTACAAACCCTCCGCAACGGTCAGGAAAGTTGGAAATTCCTACAAGGCGGTTTAAATAGTCCGGTTTTCCCGGTTTTTCAAGGAAATAATTAAAATGAACAATCAATGTAATCAAAAGAAACCTCCCCTGACCCCTCCGAAGGCAGAAAATTTCCTCCCTCTCGGGAAGGGTGGGAGATGGGCTATCCTGTTACTCCTTTTGCTATTCGTCGGGATATGTTTTGAGACGCGCGCCGACGATTCCTCCGATTCGATTATGACGCTTCGCAAACAGCCCGTGAAAGCCGGTGTGGAAATCGTCGGACTCAATCTGGGTGTCTGGGCGGTTGACCGTTATGTGGCAAACGGCGATTTTGCGCGTATCAGCTGGAAAACGATGCGTCACAACCTGAAAACCGGCTTTGTGTGGGACAACGATCAGTTCGTAACCAACCTTTTCGCCCATCCCTACCACGGCGGACTGTACTACAACGCGGCGCGTACCAACGGAATGAGTATCGGACAGTCGGCTCTTTTTGCCACCGGAGGCAGCCTGATGTGGGAGTTCCTGATGGAAAACGAACTGCCCTCGCTGAACGATTTCATCGCAACGCCTGTCGGAGGTCTCGGGCTGGGAGAAATAGCCTTCCGGCTCTCCAATCTGCTGATTGATAGCCGTACAGGCGGTTGGGAACGCTTCGGAAGGGAATTGCTGGCGTTCACGGTCAATCCCGTGCAGGGCGTAAACCGGCTCATTAGCGGAGAAGCCTGGAAGATGCATACTTACAGCGGAAAAGCCATCGAAAGTCAGCCCATCCGGTTCACCGTGTCCGGAGGCTATCGGGGTCTGTACGATAGCCGCGACACCCGTATTGACAATGCCGGTTACCTGGATTTCGGTTTGCTCTACGGCGACATCTTTTCCAGAGAAAACGAACGTCCCTACGATGCTTTTACCATCGGTTTCACGATGAATATGCTGACGAAACAGCCTGTTTTCAGCAATATAAACCTGGTTGGCGCCCTTTGGGGCAAGACAGTCCCCAACCGTAACCCGAAATTAGACATGCGCTGGGGCGTATATCAGCATTTCGACTATTATAACTCCAATACCATCGTGAACGAACCGAATACGGACATGTATCGCCTGGCTGAGGCGGCGGCTTTCGGACTGGGCGGGCAACTGATGTACAGATTTACGGACAGGACGGCTTTCGTCTCAAGCGCCTTTCTCAACGCCGTATTGCTGGGCGGCTCGATAACAGATTATTATAAGGTTGACGAACGCGACTACAACATCAGCAGCGGCTTCGGTTCCAAACTGAATTTAAATATGGTCATCAGTGAAAAGATAGGACTGTCTGTCAATGCCGAGAATTATCAGTTCTATACGTGGAATCCGTCGGACGACAACGACCCGGAGCAACAGTCCGGCAGTTCGAACCCAAAGTATCCGAACCTGCGCGGCGACGAGGGGCATACAAGTTTCACGGTTATCAAGCAATCTTTCAAATATGCCTTCAAGAAAAGATACTTCGTAACGGCAAGTTCCTCCGTATATCTCCGCTACAGCAACTACGTCGCATATCCCAATGTCCATACCGAAATCTTCGACAGCCGCGTCGGGATCGGGGTGTATTTTTAAGAAAATTTTTCAACCTTTATGCGTGTTATTCGGGAAATTGTGCGTACCTTTGCCCCCGATTTTGCGGCTGTGGCGTAATTGGTAGCCGCGCCAGACTTAGGATCTGGTGCTTCACGGCGTGGGGGTTCGAGTCCCTTCAGCCGCACGGAAAATAGGGGAAATCAGTAGTTAATTTACTGATTTCCCTAAAATATTACCCGATTTTTTCCCGCAATTATTCGTTTCAAAAAAACTTCACATTATACATTGATTATTCCGGTTCGATTTTCAGCAAAAATTTTCCTATCAACGGCATGGTATGTCCGGTACTTACGAAGTTGTTGGGCTGGCTTTGCGGTCCGTGTTCGGTGGCTTTCATGAATTTTGTGCCGACGGGACTGATGCCGTTCAGGATGGATAAATTACCGTCGGGAAACGGCGCCAGGGTGTTGGTGTTTTTGCTTTGAACCGGTGGCGACGGAGTCAGCAGATGCAGAAAAAGGTCTTCCGAAGCCGCTACGATTCTCAATGTTCCGTAAGCGGTACGCAAATCGGCTGCATAAAGATTGGAATGAAAGCCCTTAAATTCGGGATATACCCATGATTCGCCGGTTACGGTATTGTTGTATTCCTTTTCCCAAACGCCGAAAGTAACGCCTTTGAGACGGTTTTTCCATACGCGATACGGACCGTTGCCCAACCATTTTACGCTGCGAACGTCATTTTCGGGAATGTCAAACGTAACGCCGATATGGTCATGCCTGCCGCCCACGTCGAAGGAATAATTGATTTCAGTCCACTCCGAAGGCAAGAGGCTGATGCGTATGATATTGCGCGAAGAACGTCCGGTGTTGCCGCCTTCCGGACGGTAGATAAATTCATAGACGGGAATACCGGCTTCGCTGACGGCGCGCACTTCGGAAAGTTTGAGATTTCCGGTGGTGAAACGGGGACCGTTCGCGAGGGGAAAGATTTTATTGCCTGTTTGAATGGAAGTTATCCGACCGCTATCCTTGTCCAAAACGATGAAAGTATTGCCCGATTTCAGCGTGACCGTGTTGTTTTGTTCATCGGCTTCAACCCTGTTTCCGGCGAGAATATTTCCGGTGATGCGTTCGGCATGGCGGGCTGCGGGCGTAACGGTGCGTGTCCAGGTGTATATTTCCTTGCCGTGAGGGTCGGTCGCGGTGATGGCAAGGGCGTCGTAACGCTGAAAATCGGACGGAGTTTCGACCCGTATGTCGCCGCTGAATCCCGGCTCTACCGACGGCACGTGAACGGAAGCGACCAGTTCGTCCGTCTTTCCGGTCAGAAAATTGAATGTCAGCCATTTTGCCGTGAAAGCGCATTGATTGAGATTCGTGAAATGGTATCTGTTTTGTACGCGGACGGTTCCGTCGAAACCGGGCGGGATGAAGTGCGTTCCTTCCAAAAATACGGGCGACCAAATCTCTTTGATGGCAAAGAAACTGCCTTCCTTTTCGCGGTAGGGACCGACGATTCCGTCGGCTCCGTGATCGCCGTCCGTATCCAAAAAATTATTTTTGTCGGGACGCACTACCGCCTGGTCGGCAAAATCCCACAGGAAACCGCCTGCGCTGAGCGGAGTAGCCAGCATCAGATTCCAGTAGTCGTCCAGTCCGGCGCCATGCCCGCCGTCATACAATCCGTGCAAAAATTCGGTCGGGAAAAACACCTTGTTGCCTTCAAAGTAGAAATGCGTACCCACGCCGTAAGCCATGTAATGAAAGGTGTTTACGTGGTCTTCTTCGAGCCAGGGATGTATCACCGGGCGTTTTTGAATATCATAACGTTGAAAAACAGGCAATAATTCAAAATTGAAACCGCCTTCATTTCCGTTTGCCCACATGACGATGCCCGGATGATTCAGGTCGCGCGAAACGAGTTGGCGTACCTTTTCCGTCCCTACGGGCGTGCTGTACGGCGGATATTGCCACGCGGTCAGTTCGTCAATCACATACAGTCCCAGCGAATCGCAGGCGTCGAGGAAATGTTCGTCGGGCGAATAGTGGGACATGCGCACCGCATTCATGTTCATCTCTTTGATTAAAAGAATATCGTTGATGCTAAGCGTCTTGTTGGTCGCGCGTCCCGACGTGGGCCAGTGCGAATGCCGGTTTACGCCTTTGAAACGGATCTTGACATTGTTGACGTAGAAGCCGTCGCCCGGACGCAGTTCGGCAGTGCGGAAACCGAATTTCTGCGTTGTTTTGTGAACCGGCTGACCGTTTTTCAGGAGCGATACTTCCACCTTGTAGCGGTTGGGAAATTCGGACGACCACAGGTCGGGATGGTCAAACTCAGCCGTTAACCTGATGGAATCCGCTTTCTCAAAACTTGCGCGAACAGGCTCGCCATACGGTTTACCGTCCATTGTCATGACCTGCGCCAGCAGTTCTCCCTGTTTGAGGATACTTCCGAAAAATACATCCATCACAAAACGTCCATCCATTTGCGCATCAATAGCCGTCCGTCGGATATGCTCCGGCGGAACAGCCTCCAGCCATACGGGTCGGAAAATTCCCCCGAAAACCCAGAAATCGGCTATCCGTTCGGCGTCCTCCACCAGCGAATCCGAGGAAGCCTTATCCACTTTGACTTCCAGAACGTTTTCCTGTCCATATTTCAGCAACTTGCCGACGTCGTAATCGAAACGGTAAAAAGCGCCCTGATGCTTCGCTCCCGCGAGCCGTCCGTTGATTTTCACTTCTGTATCGGTCATCGAACCGTCGAATACGATACGCACTTTTTTCTGTTTCCAATGGTCGGGTACTTTGAAACTGTATTTGTAAAAGCCGCTTTCGTTAACACGCTCCTTATCATGCCCATACGTGAAATCTCCAAAACCGTGAAATTCCCAGTTCGACGGAACGGGTACCTCCGACCATTTGCCGCTATCCCGTCCTGCCGTGCAGTAAAAACCCCAGTTTACGGCATCGTCCGTCCCTGTTCCGGACAGATAAATCTTCCCGGTTTCCGGGTTGGAGGGCAGCGTCAGCGAAAAGCCATCCTGCATTTCCGACGGATGAAGTTTCCGCGTTTCCTGAGCGCCGAGGCACAGCGGGAAAATTGTCATGAATGAAGCGAAGAACACTTTCACTCCAAGGTTTTTCAGGTTTGTTATTAAGAATAATCTATTCATTTCTATACGTTTGCAAGTTATATTTCCATGTTTTGAATACAAAGATATGAACTTTGTGTCATATTTACAATAATTTTCAATGCGACATTACAAATATCAAAAAGAAAAAATAATCATCCCGGAATTTCACGGCAAGAAAATTTAACATAAAAACTCGTTTTTATCCAAATATTCACCTTATCTTTGCAAAATTATTAACGTGTCCAAACTGAATAACATGAACAAAAAAACAATATTACTCACAGCAGCCATACAGATATTGCTGACCGGCTGTGCCGCTTATTATCCACAGACTGTGGACGTTCCGCTAATACAGGGGAAAGGTGACATGCGGATTGACGCCGGAATTTTTTTACTGCCGAAAATAGATAATACGGAAGATGAAGATGATGAATCCGGTCTCGTTATGCTAAGTGGTGTTCACGGGACATTTACCGCCGGTTTGACCGATCATTTTGCCGTCCAGACGTATTTAAGTACCGATATGTTCAGGGTATATATACAGGGCGCCTTGGGACTGTATAACAGGTTTGAAAACAATGCCGTGATTGAAATGTACAGTGGGTTCGGATATGGTAGCGGTGCTTGGGTAAGCGAAGATTCCGGGGACACTACCCCCAATCACTATTCTCTTGTTTTTACTCAACTCAACTGGGGAAGATCCAACTTGGGAAAAAGGCATATTGACTATGGACTGGGATTAAAAGGCGGATACATTTTTGCAAACAGTTCGGCTTCGACAGACGGATGGCTGGTAGAGCCGACTGTTTTTTTCCGCTTTGGCAGCAATAAGGTAAAATTCAATACGAAAATTAATTACATGTGGACAAATACACTTGTTGAAAACAAGAATCTGTATTTTCCTGTAAGCGTGAGTTTTGGCGTCAATTTTCATGCCGGAAAAAGGTTTCATAAATAACGGTTTGCAAAAGAAGTGAAAAAAAATTTCATCCTGCTGCAACGTTTCGACACTTTTTTGTGTCTATAAGGTGTCTATACTTTTGTTAAATTAAAAAATGAATTTTTATGAAAAAAGGATTATTAAAAATTGGAATTTTATTGTTTACTGTCTTATTGGCTTTAAGTTGCAGTAAGGAAGGCAGTTATAAGGAAAGCACTGAAAGCCCTGGCGGTGATTTTGCTTTGGCAAGTGATGGCGGTGGAAGCGACAGATTTGGTGGCGGAGAAGGCGGCGGTGACGGTGGCGACGGGCAGCAACAACAACAACCCGGCGTGATTACCGCAGGCGAATGGAATGACTTGGACAGCTGGAGTTTCTGGAACAGCATCATCGGCGATTCCTCCTATCGATCCATGCCCGAATACTGGAAATTTTACAACAACAATCGAGTGTCTGTCAAAGTTTTAACCGGAAACGGCGTTCCGGTAGCCAATGCCGTTGTCGAATTGCAGCGAAATTCAACGACAATTTTTGCCGCCCGCACCGACAATTTCGGCAAGGCTGAATTGTGGGTTGATTTGTTTCAGAAATCATCGTCCGTTGATTATTCAACAATCTCAATTGCCGTAAACGGAAACCTTGAAAAACGGAGCGCCATTCCGTATTCGCAGGGAGTCAACGAAATTACGGTCAACGCGGCACAGCCGGCAAACCGCATCGAAATAGCGCTCGTGGTTGACGCCACCGGCTCCATGGGCGATGAACTGGAGTATATCAAAACGGAATTGGTTGACGTGGTGCGGAAAGTAAAAAGTAACAATTCGCAGGCTTCCATTTATACTTCCTCCGTTTTCTACCGCGACGAAGGGGACGAATATGTTACGCGGATTTCCAATTTCAGCAGCGACATTCTGGTTACCAACGATTTCATCAACAATCAATCGGCGAATGGCGGAGGCGATTTCCCCGAAGCCGTTCATACGGCGCTTGAAAAAGCTGTCGGCGAGTTGCAGTGGTCTTCCGACGCCAAAACCCGCCTGATGTTTCTGATATTAGACGCACCGCCTCACTATGAGGATGATGTGATTGCGAGCATCCAAAATTCCATCCGGGAAGCCAGTCGGAAAGGTATAAAAATCATTCCCGTAACCGCCAGCGGCATTGATAAGGAAACAGAGTTTATGATGCGTTTCATGGCGCTTTCGACCGGCGGAACCTACGTGTTCATCACCAACGACAGCGGAATCGGCAATGACCATTTAACGCCCTCGGTCGGCGAATATCAGGTCGAATTTCTGAACGATTTGCTGGTGCGGCTGATTAACAAGTATTCGGAGTAGGTGTTGGAATTTGGAGAAAAAGGTGTACCTTTGTGCAGATTTTTAACGTAAAAAAATGTATCTTGACGCCTATAGAAATGCGTTAACGCAACTGTGTCTTCAAAATAAAGTGAAGTCGCTGTATGCGTTCGGTTCTGTTCTGACGGGTCGGTTCAATGAGGGCAGTGATATAGACTTGATCGTTGATATTGACTCCGAAAATCCGTTGGAATATGCTGACTATTATTTCAATCTGAAATTTGCATTGCAGGATTTACTCGATCGTCCCATCGATTTGCTTGAAAATAAAGCCATTAGAAATGACTATTTACGTCAGGAAATTGATAACTTCAAACAATTGATTTATGCCGGAAAATAGAGATATAAGGATTTTTCTGACGGATATCGAAAGGTCAATCCGTGAAATATTCGATTTTTTGCCCGAGAAAAGAAATTTCATCGAGTTCCGGAAAGACTTGAAAACTCGCAAGGCAGTCGAGCGGAATATTGAAATTATCGGGGAAGCGATGAGCAGAATTTTGAAGATTGATCCGCAATTTCCCATTGAAGCATCCCGCAAGATTGTTGATACAAGAAATCGTAT
>JAITMT010000553.1 GCA_031277235.1 Tannerella sp. | reverse complement strand
TCGTCGGGCTTCGGCATAGACGTAAAATCGCTCAAAAACTCTATCTATGAGTGCCTTATCAACGGAATGGATCCGCACGAAGCCATCGTTCATTCGGAGATGGAAAATCTCGACATCCTGCCTTCGCATATAGATCTGGTAGGCGCTGAAATTGAGATGCTTAACGTTGAAAAACGCGAACATGTCCTGCGAAACATGTTGTTGCCGCTCAAAAACAAGTACGACTATATCCTTATTGACTGCTCGCCGTCCTTGGGGCTGATTACGGTGAATGCGCTGACGGCTGCGGATTCGGTCATCATACCGTTCCAGTGCGAATATTTTGCGTTGGAAGGAATCAGTAAACTGTTGAATACCATAAAGATAATCAAGTCAAAACTCAATCCGTCGCTCGAAATAGAAGGCTTCTTGATTACGATGTACGATGCGCGCTTGCGTGTTGCCAACCAGTATTATGAGGAGATAAAGCGGCTGTTCCAGGATTTGGTGTTTACGACTGTTATTCAGCGGAATGTGAAATTGGTTGAAGCCGCCGGCTCGGGCAAACCCGCCATCCTTTACGAAGTGGATTCAAAAGGCTCCATCAACCACATGCAACTCGCCAAAGAACTGATAGAGAAAGACTTGAAAAGGTAGAATTGAATAATTATGGAAAAAAACAAGAACAGAAAACCGATAGGAAGGGGACTGGAAGCGCTGCTCACCAGCGACGGGCTGAACACGAGCGGCTCGTCGTCGCTGAACGAGATAGAACTCGTCAAAATCATGCCGAATCCCGACCAGCCCAGAAGCGTTTTTGAAGAAGAAACGCTGGATGAACTCGCCGCTTCCATCCGTACTTTTGGCGTGATACAGCCTATTACACTGAAAGATACGGGCGATGAAAACTATATCATTATCTGCGGGGAGCGTCGCTACCGGGCTGCCAAACTCGCGGGACTTGACCGGATTCCTGCTTATGTGAAAACGGCTGCCGATGAGGATATTATGGAAATGGCGCTGCTCGAAAACATTCAGCGTGAAGACCTTAACGCTATAGAAATTGCGCTGGCATATCAGAAATTAATTGATAATCTGGGACAAACACAGGAACAACTCGGCGGACGCATCGGAAAAAAACGGACGACGATTTCCAACTACCTGCGTCTGTTGAAGTTGCCCGCCGAAATTCAGGTGAGCCTGAAAAATCGGAAAATAGATATGGGACACGCGCGGGCATTGATTACGATTGAAGATCCCGAAATACAACTCGCTCTGCATGAGCGTATTCTGAGCGAAGGATTGTCGGTGCGCAGCGTGGAAGAAATTGCGAGAACTGTCAATACCACAGGTGTTTACAACGATCCGAAAAACAATAAAACGTCCACTGTCGGCAAGTTGCCGGAAGAATTTTCCATTTTGAAGGAACATTTGTCGAAATTTTTCGGAACCAAAGTGCAGTTGAGTTACAATCCCGACGGCAAGGGAAAAATCACGATTCCCTTCGATTCCGACGAGAAATTAGCGAACATTATGGGTTTATTAGACCGCATGAAATGAATATTTATCAGTGTATCAGACATATATGCAAATCTGTTGTGATCGCATACCTTTTCTTTTTGGGTGTGTCCGGACAAAAGATATATGCTCAGGACACGATAAATCAGCCTTCCAATGACGCCATTTTTATAGCCTCCGATACGATAAATTTGCCCGTTAATGATACGATTCCGGTTGCCGCTGATACCGTCAATCTGTCCGCTAACGATACGATTTTGATTACTTCGGATACTATAATTAATTATATACCTGATGGTTCTGCACAAAAAACGCTTCAGGTTTTCCTCGGTGATACGGGAGCCTTCAAACCCAATCCCAAAACGGCGTATATGATCGCCGCCGTTTTCCCCGGTTTGGGGCAGATTTACAACCGCCAATACTGGAAATTGCCGATTGTTTACGGCGGTTTTGTGGGTTTCATGTATGCCATTACCTGGAACAACAAAAATTATCAGGACTATCAACGCGCTTATTTTGACATCGTTAACGACCATACCATTGATCCTCAAGGCGCTAATCCGGGAGGATGGAGCCAGAGTTGGCAGGATTTTATACCCGGAAATTCCGATCCTGCTACGTATTTCAATAACAGCACTTTTCAAAGAAACCTGCAATCCGGCAAGGATTTTTATCGCCGAAACCGCGACCTCAGCATCATTCTGGGCGTCGCTTTCTATCTGATTTGCGTGGCGGACGCTTACGTGGATGCGCAAATGTTTGATTTTGACGTATCTCCCGATCTCACATTCAGAATAACCCCCCAGATTCAAAATTCGGCGATGGGTAATTCCAAAACTTTCGGATTTAATATTTGTATGAATTTTTAGCAACAAAACAGAAACAACAGCAAAAAAAATACTTGCGGAATTGAATTTTTGGTTATCTTTGCAACTGATATAAAAAAAGATAGGGATGAAAATAAAGGATAATCCGATAGGGGAAGCCGAGCGTTACATGCAAAACGCGCGGCAGATGCTTTCAGAAAAGGCGGGTAAAGACGGTGATTATTACACCGATAAGAAATATATAAAACTTGCGGGGCACGCGGCATGGTGCGGCGTACTGGTTGCGCTTGACAGTGTTCTGAAGGTAAATGAGAATCTTAAAAAGGGGCAGCGTGCAGATATTAAAGATTATCAGCAAGCCATGGACAAAATAGACAAAAAGATGCTTCGTGCATTGTTAAACTCCTATGAAACATTGCACAAGGTGCTTGGTTATGACGGTAATCTTAATTACAAAGTCGTGCAGGCTGGATTGGGCGAAGCACAGGAATTAATCAACTGGGCAGAAAAACGATACGCCAATTAATATGTAATTTTTAGTTGGCTTATGTAACTCCTCAAACTCAGCGATGTAAACAGCAAAATTATCAAACTGCGCAACGGAAACAAATTAAGAATTGAATCTGTTTGCAACGGTAAAAAATCGAAATCCCCCGAACAGCAATAAGAAAAACTTTTCTAACAACAAATATGATGAAAAAAAGATTAAATTTTATCCTGATATTATTGATATTCACACAATTCAATATACTTTATGCCCAATATGACAGGCAAAATGAAAAATCATCGGACACGATTGTTTCCGATGCACAACTGACGGATTCACAAATTATTGAATTGCCGGAAACGTCGAATTCCGACCTGCTGAATCAACTGGAAAAATGGCACGTGGAAAGTTTTCTGCGCCCCGAAGAAGATTGTCTGGACGCGCAAACAAACCCGAATTTTTCCGACGCCGTCTATGAAAAGCGCATGCAAAGTTTGCCTTTCATCATTCCGATGGATTACAACGAAACCGTGCGCAAATGCATTGATTTATACGCCGGTAAGTTGCGCAACAAAATGCGCTATATCATGGGAATGTCGTATTATTATTTTCCGATGATGGAGCAAAAACTTGATGCTGCGGGACTTCCGTTGGAATTGAAATATCTTTCTATTGTGGAAAGCGCGCTGAATCCGGTGGCGCAATCGCGCGTGGGCGCTTACGGGCTGTGGCAGTTCATGTTGCCGACCGCCAAAAGCAGCGGGCTGGAAATCAACAGCTTGATTGACGAACGGTTAGATCCTTACCGTTCAACGGACGCCGCGTGCATCCATCTGAAAAGACTGTACGCTCTTTTCAACGACTGGCATTTGGTCATTGCCGCCTACAACTGTGGCGAAGGCAACGTGCTGAAAGCCATTCGCCGGTCGGGCGGAAGCCGCGATTTCTGGGAGATTTATCCCTATCTTCCCCGCGAAACACGCTCATACTTACCGCTTTACATGGCAGCCGCATACGTCATGGAATATCATTGCGAACACAGCATCTGTCCGGTTATGCCCGATTTTTCGGTTTCGACCGATACGCTCATCGTCGAGCGTAATCTGTCTTTTAAACAAATCGCAGATATTCTGCATATTGACGAGGAAATCGTTAGTTTCTACAATCCGCAATACAAGCGCGAAGTTGTTCCGGGAAGCGTCAAACCGTCCGTGCTCCGCCTGCCCATGAAAAATCTCTACACTTTTGTGGATAGCGAAGACGAGATTTTTGCAAAGCGCTTTGGAGAATTGCTGGCGTATTGCGAACCGGACGAAAGCGGGACAGGCGGGCTGGAAAACAGGAAGGAAAAAATCACGCACACGGTACGCAGCGCCGAAAACATCTATACAATCGCCAACCTGTACGGCGTCAAGGTGCAGGACCTTCGCAAATGGAACGGGCTGGGGCGCAGTACCAAACTGAAAGCAGGCAGAAAATTGGTCGTTCATGTAGATAACGGCGGTTTGGAACATACGGTTCCGGAGACTGACGCTAAAACAGTTGATAATAAACAGAATACAGCGCTGACTGCTACAACGCAATCCGTAGCGACCGTTTCAACGGAATCTTCCGCCGGCGAAGCCGAGCCTCAATATATTTCCTATAAAGTGAAATCCGGCGACACGCTGTCAGGCATTGCCGGCAGATACCGTGGCGTAACGGTCAAGAAAATCCAAATCGCCAACGGAATGAAATCAACCCGGTTGCGAGCCGGACAGGTCATTAAAATTCCTCAAGTTTAATTCCCTGACAATGAAAAATATGACAGACGAATACATGGAAGAAAAAAGGAAAATGGACGAATTGGAGATACAGAAAGGTTTTGAAACCTTGATGACGGAATATCTCCATTCGAATCACCGTCGCAAAGTGGCAAAAATCACCAAGGCGTTCACCTTTGCCAAAAAAGCGCACGAGGATACGGGGGCTTTGCGCAAGGATGGAAAGCCTTATATCACACATCCGCTGGCTGTTGCACGCATCGTTTGCGGCGAAATGGGGCTGGGCTCCACTTCCATTTGCTCGGCATTTCTGCATGATGTTGTGGAAGATACGGATTACACGGTGGAGGATGTAGAAAATCTGTTTAATCCAAAAATCGCGCAAATCGTGGACGGATTGACGAAAATTACGAACAGGGAGCAGAATACCAATCAATCTGCCATCACCGACAGGGATTCGGAGCAGGCGGAAAATTTCCGCAAAATACTGCTGACCATGGGCAATGATATTCGTGTCGTACTCGTTAAAATCGCTGACCGTCTGCACAATATGCGTACACTGGATTTCATGCGCCTCGACAAGCAGTTCACCATTTCCGGCGAAACGATGTATATCTACGCCCCGCTGGCTCATCGTCTGGGACTTTTCTCCATCAAGAGCGAACTCGAAGACCTCAGTTTCAAATATGAATATCCTACTGAATATCAGATGATTAACGATAAACTGAAGGAAACGGAAGAAAACCGCCGAAAACTGTTCGAGGATTTTGCCAAACCCCTCCGGAAACGGTTGCAGCAACTCGAATTGACGTATGAAATGAAGGCGCGCATCAAATCGGTCTATTCCATCTGGAACAAAATGAAGACCAAAGGTGTTGCCTTTGAGGATATTTACGATATTTTCGCCATCCGCATCATCTTTGAACCGACCGGAAACGTGGATGAAAAAAACCTGTGCTGGGACATTTATACCGCAATAACGAATATTTATCAACGCCATCCCGACCGGCTGCGCGACTGGGTAAGCCAGCCGAAAGCCAATGGTTATCAGGCACTTCATCTTACCGTGATGGGACCGAACGGTCAGTGGATCGAGATACAGATTCGCAGCAAGCGGATGAACGAAATTGACGAGCACGGATTTGCCGCACACTGGAAATACAAGAAGGAAAACATCGAGGAAGATACCGAACTCGACAAATGGCTCGAAACCATTACCGAAATCCTCGAAAATCCGAACCCCAACACGCTCGATTTTCTGGATACGATCAAGATGAATCTTTTCTCTTCGGAAATTTTCGTATTCACGCCCAAAGGTGATGAAAAAACGTTGCCGAAAGGCGCTACAGCCCTTGATTTTGCGTATTCGCTGCATACCGGCATCGGCAATTCGTGCATCGGCGCCAAGGTCAATCACAAATTGGTGCCGCTCAGCCATCCGCTTTCCACCGGCGACCAGGTCGAAATCCTGACTTCCAAATCGCAAAAACCGGCGGTTGAATGGCTGAATTTCGTTACGACCGCCCGTGCACGCACCCGAATCGAAGCCGTGCTGCGGCGGGAAAGAAAGGATTTCATCTCTGCCGGAAAGAAAAAAGTGCTTGCCGTTTTGCATAAATCGGAACTGGAACCCAATCATACGCTTTTGGACAAACTGGCGGTATATTACGGGTTTTCAACGCGGGAAGATTTTTATTACGCCGTGGAAAAAGGAGATGTAGTATTGCCCGAAAATATCAATAAAGTATTGAAAGACATTAAGGGAAACCCATTCTTCGGTATTTTAATCAAAGCCTTCAAAGCCTTTAGAAAGAAACAGGAACCGCAAGCAACCCCAAAGCCGAAGCCGGAATTTGACAAATCAAAACCTTACGAATTGCGCGAAGAAGAATTGGGCAGGAATTACATCGTGGCGGATTGCTGCAAACCTGTATTGGGGGATGAAGTGTTCGGTTTTATCAATACCGACGACACGGTGATCGTTCACAAACGCTCCTGCGACATGGCGCGCAGTCTGAAGGCAAACTTTGGAAACCGCATACTTTCAGTGGTCTGGAGCAAGCACAATACTTCTTCGTTTGAAGCCACGCTGCAAGTAACCGGTATTGACGGCATTGGCGTCCTGTCGGATATTTCGCAAACGATTTCAAAATCCAATGTGAATATCCAGAAACTGGTGATTGAAGCCAATGCCGGCGTATTCGACGGGAAAATCTTCATGCAGGTTCACGACGTCGAAGACATACAGGAAATGAGTGCGGGACTCTCGAAAATTCAGAATATCAAGACGGTTTCGAGGGTGCTGGAGTGATTGTCCCGAAAATAGAAACACAAAAAATAGACTTATAGGTCAAAATTCAGGCTAAAAATTTCTGTAAAGCCGATAAACAGTACCTTTGCAGCCAATCAAAGTATATGAATAAAAAAAGTGCTTTTATTGTAATTCGCCGGTAACAAAGAAAAATGGCATACAGCAATATAAATGTCATGTTTGCGTCAAGCATTTTTTTGGTGGCGACCGTTTGCAGACGCCGGAACTGTGGCGTCAATACAGTCATAATAACAGACGGTCCGGGAACTTGCCGTTCAATATTGCGTAAGTGCAAGTACCGTCAAGCGCCGTCTGCGGACAGTACGGGAAGATTTTGAGTGCAGGGATTTTCCATCCTGCGGGACAGTTTTGATGGATGCGACTTATTTTGGGAGGGATTGGGGTGTAATTGTCCTAAAAGATTTTTTGACGGGAAAAATTTTGTGCCGTAAATATATCAAACATGAGGAACCGGTTGATTATCGGGAATGTACGGATTTTATCCTGTCAAAAGGCTATCGGATTTCAGGCATTGTCTGCGATGGCTTCAAGGGTATTTTCAGGCAATATTCCGCCTGTTCCGCCCGGATGTGCCGGTATCATTTTGTGAGCCCCGTCAGGCGGTATCCGACCCGGAATCCGAAGCCGGAAGCAGGCAGGGAACTGTGGATTTCGGTAAAAAACATCACGGAACTGTCTGAAAATGAATTCATTAAACTGTTTCAGAAATGGGAAGACAAATGGAGCCTGTTTTTGAAGGAACGTACAAAAGACGGGACCACGGGCAAAAGTCATTTTACGCATAAAAAGTTGCGCAGCGCCTGGCTGAGTGTCAAGAGACATTTGCCGTATCTGTTTGTTTTTGAGAAAGTTAATTTTGAAATGCCAAACACGAACAATGCCCTGGAAGGTACTTTTACGGCGTTGAAAAACAGTTTGAGAAACCATAACGGAATGTCGAAAAAAAACCGCAAACGGTTATGGACGGGTTTTTTGAAGGCATAAACTTGCCAAATTATAGAAAAAAGGACTGTCGGCATGACAATCCTTCTGCTACAATTTGTATAAGGTCAAATTTATCCCTGACGGGTTGCTCCCTGGTATTGCCCGTTTCCGTTTTGATTTGACGCTGCAAAATTATGTAGTCGCTCCTTATAATCCATATATTTCTTTGATATACAACGAAATAGTTTCACAAAAGTTTGTGTAATTCTACCGTTTTTCGTACCTTTGTAGTCTAAAAAATGGTATATTATG
>JAITMT010000268.1 GCA_031277235.1 Tannerella sp. | reverse complement strand
TCAATGAACATACTCTTCTTTTAATTAATGAATTTCAAAATATTCAAATAATTTAAGCAAATAAAAATATGAAAAATAAATTTTTATACGGCTTTACTGTAATAACAATTGCTGTACTGGCAGCAGTGAATCTGCAATTGAACAATTCACAAACAGTGAAATTGTCAGATCTGTCCTTGGCTAATGTTGAAGCGTTTGCTTCTGACAATGAAAGTAATCCCTGGTGGTTATGGCTAATTCAAGGTACAGAACAAGACGAAGAGTCGGTTACTGAAATATGTAGCAATGGTGAAAGAATGTATTATTATATTCGTTGTATTGCTGGATCTGAGAATTGTTCTCCGGTTAATTGTACCCCGGTTGGTCAGTGATTTTTTATTGAGCATGTTCATTTATATATTATCAATGAACATACTCTTCTTTTCTTAATAAATAATAAACATTCAAATTATGCAAAAATATCTATTTTTTATTTTATTACTTTTCTTTTTTGCCTGTGGAAAAAAGACAGAGCGCAATTCGCGTTTTAGTGAAGAACAAAAAGCCTCCCTGCATCTTGATTCCACAACCGTATTGAAGGCAGAAACCGATTCGACGGTAACGATTGATTTGAATCCGTTTCTTAAAAGACAGCATTTCGATTTTGGCTCTTTAGTAAGGGAAATCAAACTGTTACCGCTTGAAACCACGGACGAAAGCCTGGTGGATGACATTTATAAAGTGGTAGTCTCGGATTCCAATATCTATATCCTGGATCAATTTAAAGGGCGTGGACTCATTATTTTCAATAGGGATGGAAAGTTTGTCAAGAGAATGCCTGTTGGGGCAGGTCCCGGCGAACTCAACAGATTTTATGACTTTGCCTATGATACGGAAAACAACGAATTAATAGTCTATCAACATTCCTTTCTCATGTTTTTTACGCCGGAGGGAAAATATATCCGGCAGGAGAGACTGCCTTTCGGGTTCTTCAATTTTACGGTTATTCCCGGCGGATATCTTTTCAAAACATTAGGCAGTCAGGGAAACAGTCATTTGAATGGCTTTGAAGACTATTCCTTGTTTGTAACCGATAAAGAATTTAAACTGGAATCTGTCGGGATGTATTATCCCCCGAAAGGTAAAATCCTGACATATTATGATTATATTTACAACAATAACCGTACTATCCATATAACCCAGGCATACAGCGACACGATATGCGAGTATATCACAGAAACCGGACAGTTGAAAGCCCGGTATGTACTGGATTACAGAAAAAAGAAACTTCCGGAACGTTATCTGCACTTGAATTCTTTTGACGACTTTGACAAAACGATTCGACAAAACGATTATTACTTTTATATAGGAAAGTATCTGGATACCGGGACTCACCATATTTTTGCCCTGGAAAATTACAGCATCGCAGGTACTGTAATATACAGGGATAAACACTCGGGAAATTTGAAGGGAGGAACTGATGCAGATTACATTACCGGCGAAATTCCACCGATAATGTATCCCAGAGGAGTGTCCGGCACTTATTTCATTTCCATTCACTGGCCCGAAAAACAGGATTCTCTTTTGTCCAACAGTTCCATTATTTCCGGTGAAGATAAACTGAAAATCAAAGATTTAAGAGAAGATGACAATCCCGTGCTGGTATTTTTTCAATTGAAAGACTTTTAAGCGGTATGAATAAAAAATGGTTAATTTTTATCATTTTGGCATTGTTGGCAATTAATATTTACACAATGATTGGCTTCCGGCGTTTCAAACAGCAGAATGCAAGTGAATACGTAAATGATGAACTACACACGCTTAAAGTTAATTTTTGGACGAATATAGAAAATAGCAATATCCAATTGGAAGCAACATCTGTTAAGGATTCTTCAAACAATGTGTTATTGCTCAACGATATTTGGGAAAACGGTCAAAAACAAATGCTTGTATGTCGGTTTTCGGAATCCCATTGTGAAAGTTGTGTAGATTATTCAATCCGGCAAATCCATCACTGGGTAGATTCGATTGGAAAAGAAAATCTATTGTTTCTGGGTGCCTATCGGAACAATAAGATATTTAACAAAACAAAACCGCTGTACAATATTCATCATCTGAATGTTTACAACGTTTCATCATTGAATATGCCCGCCGAAGAACTGGGATTTCCATATTTCTTCATACTGAGCAGCAACATGACGGTTTCAAATGTGTTTGTCCCCGACAAGGCAACGCCTGCAATAACTCAAAATTATTTGAAAATGATAAATAAACGGTATTTTTCGGAAGAAGAGCCTCCCCTAACCCCTCCTTAAGAGGGGACTCCCTCCCCTTTGGGGAGGGTTGGGGAGGGGCTTTCAAATCTTCAAATTTTCAAATCCTCAAATTTTCAAATGCCCAATACCATAGTTCAAAGAATCACCATTCCCGTTTACGTTTTGCTGACGGCGCTCTATCTCGCGTGGCGGATACTCTTCACGCTGAACGGCGAGCAACCCGTTGCATCGGGCATATTCCTCTTTGTGGATATCCTCATGTGCTTTTCGGCGATACTTTTTGTCATTTCCCTGTGGCGAAAACCCAAAGAACCGGCGCCCTGCAACAGCGTAAAACAATTTTCCATTGACGTGTTCGTACCGACCTACAACGAAGACTGCAGCCTGCTCGAAACCACCCTGCAACACTGCCTGGACATGGATTATCCCCACAAAACCTGGCTGCTGGACGACGGCAACAGGCTCGAAATGAAACGGCTGGCGGAAAGGATCGGAGCCGGATACATAACCAGAGAGAACAATTTTGGAGCCAAGGCAGGAAATCTGAACAATGCCCTGCAGCATACGCAGGGGGAACTGGTCGCCGTTCTGGATGCGGACTTCCGCCCCGAAAGGGAGTTTCTAACCCGGCTGACGGAATATTTTAACGATGAAAAGGTGGCGGTGGCGCAATCGCCCCAGCACTACTACAATACGGACAGTTTCCAGCACCGCCGCATTTCCAAAAAAGAAGTCTATTCCGACCAGGACACGTTCATGCACCTGGTCCTTCCGGCACGGAACAGCTGGAATGCGGCTTACTGGATCGGCACCAACGCGCTTTTGCGCCGCGAAGCCGTCGAATCCATCGGCGGTTTCCCGACGGACAGCGTTACCGAGGACGTGCTGACGGGCATGTATCTGCACGGCAAAGGCTGGAAAACCGTCTACGTGGACGAGCCCCTGGCTTACGGGCTTGCTCCCGCCAATATAGCCGAATATTCCGTGCAGCGGCTGCGCTGGGCAAAGGGAGCGTTCCAGATATTGCGGTCGCACAATCCGCTGTTCCAGAAGGGATTGAGTTTCATGCAGCGGCTTTTTTATTTCTCGTCGGTCAGCCATTTTTTCGAGGGGGCGGCCAAAACTGTTTACTACCTGTTTCCCGCCTTTTTCTTTCTGTTCGGTACCGTGCCGGTTTATCCCTACGCGCCCATTTTGATAGGGATGCTGCTCTATTTCGGCATTACGCTCCTGCTGCTCGCGCTGATAACCGGCGAGCGCACGAACCTTGTCATGGACGAAATCTATTCCATCATCAAGTCTTTCATCTACCTGACGGCTCTGCCGGCGTTTGTTTTCAACAGAAACATCCGTTTCCGGGTTACGCCCAAAAGCAGGGGAAAATCCCTGTCTTTCCGGGGAGTCGCCGGTCCGGTTATCATTTCCGGATTCAATCTTGCCGCCCTGACTGCAGTCCTGCTCCGCCTGTCCGCCGGGAGACCGCCGGACATGTTCGGATGGATTGTTTCCGGCTGGTGCCTCTATACGGGAAGCATGGCT
>JAITMT010000246.1 GCA_031277235.1 Tannerella sp. | reverse complement strand
GAAACGGGCTTGCAGACGCTCGAAACACAGTTGAAAGCCGCCATCGAGGAATGGGAGTTGATGTACGTCCTGAAATCGCCGATGGACGGTAAGGTTACATTCACCGGTTACTGGACGGAGAATCAGAATGTTACGGCGGGTAGCGAAGTATTTACGGTGGTGAAGCCCCCTAAATCCCCCTCGGGGGGACTTGGGACGCAGAACTCTCCCCCCGAGGGGGAGTTGGAGGGGGCTTTCGGCAAGGCTCTGTTGCCCATCGCACGCAGCGGAAAAGTGAAAGTCGGTCAGAAAGTGAATATCCGCCTGGAAAATTTCCCGGAAAACGAGTTTGGCATCTTGCAGGGGAGAGTGAAAAACATATCATTGGTGCCGGTGAGCGCAGGACAGACGGCAACAGGCAACAGTACTGCGTTTTACACCATTGATATAGAATTGCCAAATAGCCTGACGACTACCTACAAAAAACAACTTCCCTACCTTCCCAACATGCAGGGACGCGCCGACATCGTTACAGAAGATATTTCACTGCTTGAACGGTTTTTCCTGCCGCTGAAAAGGATTTTGAGCGAAAGTCTGTGAATTTTTTCAGGATTAAAATATCAACAAAGGCATTCGTTAACCTTTAATATTCCATGCTATTTTACACAATCCCGCGGCGCCACGCCAAATAATTTCGTGAAGCAGCGCGTAAAATATTTCGGGTCGTTGAAGCCCACTTCGTAGGCAATGTCCGAAATATTCATGTTTTTGGTCGTGCGGTTGTGCAAAATCAGTTCGTGCGCCACGTTCAGCCGGTAATTGCGGATGAACTGACCGGTCGGTTGCCCCGTCAGGCTCTGTAATTTCGTGTTCAGCAGACTTTTACTCACACCCATTTCTTCCGAAAACTCGGAAACGTCAAATTCCGAATTTTTATGGTTGGATTTAACCGTTTCTATCGCCCTGTTCAGGAATTTCATGTCGCTCGATTCCCCGTCAATTTTCAAATCGTCAATTTTCATGGTTACGGCAAACTGTCCGTGATGCCGTTTGCGGTTTTCGAGAATATTGGCAATACGCGCCGTAAGCACTTCATCGTCAAACGGTTTCATCAAATATTCTTCCACTCCGACCTTATAACTCGCTATCCGCGCTTCATTGGTGGTCTTTGCCGTCAAAATCAAAATCGGAATATGCGACGTGGAGAAGTTTTCCTTCACTTTCCGCGAAAATTCCAAGCCGTCCATCACCGGCATCATCATGTCGCAGACGATAAAATCTATCTGAAAATGAGATAATTGAGCCAGTCCTTCCAAACCGTTTCCCGCCAAAACGACATGATATTGCGGGACAAGAATGGATTTGATGTAATCCCGCATATCGGGGTTGTCTTCGATGACAAGAACCGTTATTTTCTGGTCAAACGTATTCTTAATCAACGTATTCGCGGAAATATCGGTAACCTGTTCCGATACGTCTGCGGATTTCGTCTGTTCCGGATTTTCAACCGGAATCGTGAAATGGAACGTACAACCTTTTCGACGGTTATTTTTCGCCTGTATCCTGCCGCCGTGCATCTCTACGAGCGATTTCGACAGGTAAAGCCCGATTCCCGTGCCGCTCTGTCCGTAAATGGGATATTGGGTATTGTTTTTCGACTGGTAAAAACGCTCGAAAACCCGTTCCAAATCTTCGTCCGACAGCCCGGTTCCCGTATCCTTAATCCCCACATACAGCAGGGAAGAATGGTGGCACAAAGCGGCGTAAACACTGACTTTTCCTCCGTTGGGCGTAAATTTTATTGCATTGGACGTCAGGTTGTTAATCACTTTCTGCATGGCGCTCCGGTCTATGGAAACGACGGGATTGCCCAAGCGGTAAAACTTTCGGATTTCGATGTGGCGCTCATTCGCAAACGCCTCAAACGGAAGCAGCACGGAATCCAGAAATTCGACGAAATGATTCTCCGTTTTCACAATTTCCAGTTTTCCCGACTCCACTTTCCGAAAGTCCATCAGTTGATTGACCAGCGAAAGCAGATATTTGGAATTTCGCTGCACAAAATTCAGTTGTTCAACTACTTGCGGATTGGTACTCAGTTTCAGTGCGCGCTCGATCGGTCCCGTAATCAGCGTGATGGGCGTGCGAAATTCGTGCGTGATATTGGTGAAAAACGACAGTTTATCAACCGTCATCTCCTGCACTTTTTGCTCCATTTCCTTCAGTTTTCGCCGCTGCACAGCCTGTTTCCGTTTGTAAAACCGTAAAATACCGATTATCAGAAAGATAAACACCACGGAGACAAACCGGAAAGTTTTATAAAAATAAGGCTTGACAATCACTGTCAATTCCGTTGCGGGCGCGTCATTTTCGGCTGTTCCTTCGGGTATATACTTGATTTTGAACGTGTATTTGCCGGCAGGTAAATTCGTATAATTGGCGAAACGGCGGGTTGCAGGCGTCGTAATCCACTGTTTATCAAAGCCTTCAAGCAAATAACGGTAAACGGCATTGTATCGGGATTCGTAATTGAGCGCCGAAAATTCGAGTGAAAACGACTTGTCGCGCTCGTGCAGGCGCAAAACGGTCGCCCGGCTCACGTCATTTTCCGAATATTTGTTGCCGGCGATGATTTCCTTTCCGCCAATGTACAATTTTGTCAGGGTAACTTTGGTGTCGGCAGTCGGCAAAATGCGGTTCACGGGGTTGATTTTAACCAGTCCCAGCAAGTTTCCAAAATACAAATCTCCTGATTTTGAGGCGCAATAGGCATTCCAGTAAAACTGATTGCCGGGCAAACCGTCTTCTTTGGAATAGTTGGTGATTTTCTCCGAACGCCTGTCCAACACCGACAGTCCTTTGTCCGCGCTTATCCACAATTTGCCTTCCCGGTCTTCGAGAATCCCGCGGACATTATTGCTGATCAATCCGTTTTGTGTAGAAACAGACATAAAATGCAGCGAATCAGTCAGTTTATAAATCCCGTTTCCATTGCTGCCGATCCACAATTCCCCGTCGGAAGTCAGGCAAAAAGCGCTTATTTTTTCGATAATTTCCGAAGCGGGATCGTCTAATTTATAGCGGAAATTTTGATAACCAAACTGTTTATTATCAGATTTTTTCAAGTTGATTTGATAAACGCCGTCCAAACTGCCGACCCATAAATAATTGTCGCGGTCAATCACGGCGCCGATAATGCCCGGAATATGTTGCGCTCCCTCAAAAGGGATTTCAAATTGCCTTGTATCAAGGTGATAAAAGAAAAGTCCCGGATTGCAGCCGATCCACATTCCGTTATTGGTGGCGTCGAAAATCAGGGCGCCGATGAAAAGACTTCCCCTGTACGAAGGATTGGAAATATACGAAAGCGCCTGTTTTTCAGGATGTTTTACATCCAACAGAGTTATGCCGTTTCCCCACGTACCGACCCACAGGCGTTCTTGATTGTCGGCAGTGATGGCGCTCACGGAATTATGACTCAGCCGCGAGGAAGATTCTTCGGTAAAATGCTTGAAAACAGCGCTTCCCGGAACTTTTCGATTCAATCCTCCCTCGACTGTCCCGATCCACAAGACGCCGTCGCTGTCTTCATAAATGGCATTGACCGGATTTGCCGACAGACTCCCCGCATCTTCGCGGTCGTGCTCAAAATTTTCAACCGATAAACTTTTCAAACTCATCCTGTTAATACCGCCCGTCTCCGTTCCTATCCATATTTTTTCACCGTCGGCAAGCAGACAGTTCACAAAATCGGAATTGAGAAAAGAACCACGTAAAGCATTGTCACTGTGCCTGATACATTCAAAATCGTCGCTAATCGGATTATAGAAATTTACACCGGATAATGTACTTATTATCAATTTCTTACTGTCATTAACAGCCAAATCCGTTACAAAATCGTGCGACAAACTCGCCGGACTGTTGATTTGGTGGGTATAAATCTTCAGTTTCTCATTCGTGCGGTCAAATCGAATCAATCCCCGGTCGGAACCGATCCACAATTCATGCTCCTTCGGTAACAGGGAAGTAATGAGTATGTCGGATTCAAATTCCAGGGTGGATGATATTTCGCTGATTTTCAGTTCCCCGGCGTCCGTCGTAATGATTTTGCAAATCCTGTTATTGAGCGAAACCCATATATCTCCGTCATTATCAATATCTTGCATCGCTATCGCCTTGATACTTCCCAGTTTATGAAACAGACTGTATTTCCGAATCACTTTCCCCTGTCCGTCAAAACAAATTTTGTGCAAACTGTCGCCGCAATAAACCCAGATATTCCCTTTGCTGTCGTTAAAAACGTTCACCGCCTGCTGCGATTGTATAGATTCAATTTCCTGTATTTCAGCGATTTTCAAGGTATTCATGTCAATGACGTCAATGCCTCCGTCGGAAACAACCCACAACCGGTTGAAAGCGTCTTCACACAGCGTTAAAACAAAATTGCTTCTCACTTTTACGGGCGCCGTGTTCGTATTGAAATTCAGAAAATCATATCCGTCGTATCGCGACAGTCCGCCGCCCGAAGTCGCAATCCACAAAAAGCCCTGCCTGTCCTTGTAAATATCTTCTACAAAGTTGTTGGACAGCCCGTTATCCATCGTAATATAACTGACCTTGTAGCGGGAAGAAAACAAATCGCTTTCGGCAGTCGCCCCCGCCAAAACGACCCAATTGATAAAAAATAACAAAACAATACGGTTTTTCATCGAACAACGTTTCATGTTGCAAAAATATGCAAAAGTTTCCTGAAAATCGCATATTGTCGTCGCCGTCCACCTTTTTTATTCATTTATCCACTTCACAAACGGATGTAGCGCATACTTTTGTCCCGGTTCTAAATATTTTACCAAGTCATGAAAAATAAATACTTCCCGGCGCTTCTCATCGGAATTACGCTATCGGCTTGTACCCATCAGGCTTTCAAACCCATTGCCCGCCCCAATCCGTGGAAAGACGATTATACGGATATTTCAAAAATGGAAAACTACCGGCAATGGGGCGTTTACAACGTGCACGACCCTGCCATCCAAAAATTCGGAGACACCTGTTACATGTATTCCACCGATGCGATTTTTGCAGAAAACCGCAAGGAAGCGCGCGAAAAAGGCGTTCCGCTCGGTTTTGTACAGATGCGGAAATCCACAGACCTTGTGCAGTGGGATTTTGTCGGCTGGGCTTTCCCCGAAATTCCTGAAGAAGCAGTGAAATGGGTTCGGGACAACGCCGACGGAAAAGGCGCTACGAACATTTGGGCGCCATATATTGTTCATTATAAGGATGTTTACAGACTTTATTTCTGCGTTTCCGCTTTCGGAAAGAAATCTTCCTACATTGGTTTGGCGGAATCGTCCTCTCCCACAGGTCCCTGGACGCAAAAAGGCTGCGTAATAAAAACAAACGACCGGACGCCGATGAATGCCATTGACCCCACTATCATTCAGGATGTTGAAAACGGTCAATGGTGGATGCTCTACGGCTCGTATTTCGGCGGATTGTATGGTGTACAACTCGACCCCGAAACGGGATTTACAATGCAAGAAGACGACCGGGGACATCTCGTTGCCCGCCGCGCCAACTATCGGAAAGACAATCTCGAAGCGCCCGAAATCATTTACAATCCGGTTTTTCAAAAGTATTACCTCTTTACTTCCTACGACCCGCTGATGACGACCTACAACATCCGTGCAGGACGGAGCGACCGCCCCGAAGGTCCTTTTGAAGATTTTTTCGGAAAGAATTTGAGCGATACAACGAATAATTTTCCGATTCTGACGTCTGCCTATCGCTTTGATAATCACCCCGGTTGGGCAGGCGTGGGACACTGCGGAGTCGTACAGACGGACAGTAATCAGTATTTTATGGTGCATCAGGGACGCTTATCGCCCCGCAATGCGCTGATGGTATTGCATTTACGGCAAATATTCTTTACGCCCGACGGCTGGCCCGTCGTTTCTCCCGAAAGATACGCCGCCACCAAACCCGTGAAATTCAAAATTGCCGATTTGGAGGGCACGTGGGAAATTATCCGTATTCTGGAGCCGCTCCACGAGCGTAATCTCGAAGCCGGACAAGTCTTGTGGGGCGAAGGCGAATTGCAAAAAAACGAATGTAACAGTTCAATCCTGTATCGGTTTTTATCGAACGGAGTCATTGAAAATTCGGGAAAATGGAACTTTTCACCGGAAAACCGGTTCCTGCAACTGGAAATCAATCATGAAACGATTGATAACCTGATCGTTTTCGCCGGTCAGGACTGGGAAAACCAAACGGAAACCATCCTTTTTACGGGATTGGACAGCCGGGGACGTTCCGTCTGGGGCAAGCGGGTGCAGTAACAAAAGTACATTTCTTACACGGAATTGGCAAAAAAATCCCTATATTTGCGGTCGTAAAATGAAGAATAATACCGTAAAAAATGGGTTTGGATTTGAAAAAAGGAAATAAACTTTTTACATTTTTCTGTCTGTACATTGCACAGTCAATACCGATGAGTTTTTTCTCGACAGTGTTGCCCGTAATTATGCGCCAGAACAACTTTTCGCTCGAAACCATCGGAGCTTTGCAACTGCTGAAACTCCCCTGGATATTGAAAATTCTGTGGTCGCCGCTGGTGGACAGACACACGCACGCCCTGACGGATTTTAAGCGGTGGATTTTTTCGTCCGAATTGATTTACGCGAGTATTATTTTGGCGATTTCATTCCTTGATTTT
>JAITMT010000228.1 GCA_031277235.1 Tannerella sp. | reverse complement strand
CCATATTACTTTCTAATCATTCAAAATCGCCGGAATACTGACCAAAAAATGCTTTACCAATTTATTTTTTTTTCAACCCCTCATTCACACAAAAAAAATAAAATTTTCAACCCCAAATGATTTTTTTTCAATATCTTTGCAAAATCAAAAAGCTGCGTTTGTGGCTTGAATGTGCTAATTAAAAATCAAATATAAAAAAATATCAAAAAATGAAACAGATTTTATTCACCGCTGCTGTCTTTCTCCTCTTTCTATTCAGCAGTTGCAACCAAACGAAAGAGACTGTGATAACGGGACAAATAGTTGGCAATGCCGACAAAATGATTTTCTCTAATCCGAGTCAAGGAACCTGTTTTACAGGATTTAGAGACACCATATTTGTAGATGAAAGCGGCAAATTTGAGTTGAGATTTAATTTGAAACAGCCCGCGTTCATTGCTTTATGGAATCCCCGAGAGCAAAAATTTTTCAGGCTACTTCTCGAATCCGGCAGTCGGCACCACATTCTTATTGATATGGAAAGCGGTATCGAAATATCCGGCACCAATGAAGCGGGACAACGTCTGTTGGCAACACTGCCAAATCCGCCGTGGATTGAAATGGAAGCCGGAAGTTTTATGGGCGAAAGCTCCCTGACAGTTATTCGTGAGAGAATACAAAACTTGAAAGAGGAAGATTTGAGAAAATTCGGGCAACTGCTTGACGAAAACAAAATTTCAGCATCTTTTTATGAGTTAATCGGAAGAGATAGAAGTGTTTACTATGCTTCGTTGGAAGCCATCATTTCACAAATGAAGATGTTTCCTTATCTGATGTATAATAGCTTTGGTGAAGATGAAAGATTCAGGGAAGAATATCTCCGTTTTCGCAATCCGCTTGAAAATCAGAGAACAATATACGCACAGCTACCGCCTGACAATGAAAACCTTCTACTGTCGTCTTTTTGGTTTGAGTACGCCAAACATTTTATTCAAAACTTCGTGCAATTTTCAAAAGAAGACTTCGATGTGTTAGAAATGATGGAGTTATTCGGTGGTAATAGTGATGCAGTTCTTACCTTTTTCATCAACGAAGCACGAGAGCATTTAACAGGGAAATCGTTAGAATTTTTTCAAGCAACCTTTCTTTTTGAAACGGCTATACAAAGAGAGTTTGAAAAATCGTTAATAGCTGCTTTTGAGCAATTTAAGAGTGATTTTCCAAGAAGTGAATATAGCAGATATATTCAGCCTCTGATTGATGAAGTTGTGGCTTTTCATAATGCTGAACTCAACGAAAATATCATATTTATAGAAAACACCGAAAATATAAACACGCTGGCAGAGCTTATAGAACCTTTGAAAGGCAGAAAAATTTATATTGGCATTTGGGCTACTTGGTGCGGACCTTGTATAGACCAATTTAGCTACTCCGAAGCAATGAGGGAAATTCTAAAAGAGAATGATATTCAGATGCTTTACATTTCGATTGACAACGAAAATGTTCATCAACATTGGCAAACAATGATAAGACATTTTGATTTGCAAGGAAAACATATTCGGGCAAATGAAAGTTTGAACAACGATTTAAGAGATGATTCAAGGGGGATAAGAATCCCTTGGTATATCTTGGTTGATGAAGAAGGAAATATTGTGCAAATGCATGCAAAACGACCGTCTCAAGTTGTGGAGACGGGAAGTATATTTTGAATAGATAGATTCAAAAGTTCAAGCCCGCGTAGAGACGTGGTGGTTGGTGAGCGAAGCCGAACCACGTGCCGCGTCTCAAAAAGTTCAAAAGTTCAAAAGTTCAAGGGTTTAAACCTTGAATCTTTGAACTTTTGAATCTTTGAATCAAAAAAAATCCCCCCCAATGTAATGTTTTTTAATCTCAATCGTCTTATAAATAAATGGAACTTGATACATTTGTCATACACGTGGTGCCATTGAGGGAAAAGTTGCACAATTTCTCGCGGAAGATAACCGGAAATAACGCTGATGCAGAAGATGTTGTGCAAGAAATATTCCTCAAACTTTGGAGTATGCGCGAAGAGTTAGACGGATACAACAGCGTTGAGGCATTGGCTATGCAAATGACGAAAAATTTTTCGCTCGACAAGCTGAAAAGCCGAAAAACCCTGTCGGACAACGAGTTTGATACGCTCAATATCGTTTCCAAACTGAAAACACCGGCAGAAGAAACGGAAGAGCGAAACAGCGTAGAATATGTTCGCCAATTAATCAGTCAACTTCCTTATTTACAGCAAACAATAATGCGAATGAAGGATATCGAAGGATACGAATTGTCGGAAATTGCTGAAATTACGGGAAGTCAGATTGAAGCGGTAAGAACAAATCTGTCGAGAGCCAGAAAAAAAATTAGAGAGCAGTTATTGAAAGCCCTCTAAAAGCCCCCGAAGGGGCAGGGTCAATGTCATTAAGTTAAGGCTGAAAGCCTTTTGGTCAATAGCGTAGGGCATCGCCCTACGATGATTGCCCACCGCCAACCTGTCAGGCTGAAAGCCTGATATCAAACTGATTACGCCCTTTCAGGGCTTAGTGTAAATGCCAATCTGTCCGTAGGGCTGCGCCCTACGCTATTGATTATAAGGCTTTCAGCCTTAACTTAATGACATTGGGGGCAGGGGTTTAATTCAGAACTTAACAGCCCAACCATCAAGGCAAAGTTTTCAAAAAGCAAAAAGAAAAATGCAAAAAAATGAATGATAATATCACATATATCGCCAAGAATGACGGTCGTGAAAGTCCCCTCGGGGCTTGTGCCGAGCGCAGTCGAAGTGGAGATTTAGGGGTCCTGTTAGAAAAATATTTCAACGGCGAAACCTCCGCATCGGAAGAACTTCAACTGCGACAATACTTTCGTTCACAAGACGTTGCAGACGATTTGAAGCCCTACAAAACGCTTTTTGCCTATATTGACGAAGAAAAGAAGCTGCGGGAAACGCCTGCATCGAAAATCAACAGTAAAAAATCGTTTTCGATAAAACAGAAAATTCTGTATTTCGCCGCAGCGGCGGCAGCGTGTGTCGTTATGCTTTTAAGCATCAATTTGTTTAATCGATATTATCAATCGACAGCCGTTTCAACCGGAAGTTTTGTCGTAATTGACGGTCGATATTATACTGATGCACAGCTTGTGAGGTCGATGGCACTTGAAGCATTGATGAATGTTGCCGTGCCGATTGAGGAATATTCTCCCGTCAGGCATTTCGTTGAACAATCAAACGTGATGCACGAACAATTAAGAGAAATTAGCAATATATTTACTGAATAAATAGTTGTACTGCAATGAGAAAATCAACAAAAATTTTACTCTTTTCCGTTTTCACTCTGTTTTTCTGCTTTTCCGCCGAATTGCGAGCAGAAAATTTGGAAACCGGACTAAGAATTGACGAAGTATTTCGGCGTTTCGGCAGAGCGCGAAGCGTTACAATGGTAGAACTTTCGCAAGAAATGCTCGAAATGTACAATATGAGGCTGTACAAAAGCATTTCGATAAGAAACAACCCCGAAGCACTGCAATTTATCCGCGAGTCTTTGGAAGAAGACCGGCAAGGTGCGCGAACAATAAAGGAAATTACCGACGAGGGCGGCATCATTTCCGCTTATTATCAGTTGCCTGCAACCGATGAGGGGCTAAATCGCTTTATCCTGTTCAACGTGAACAGGCAAAATCTGAAAACGCTCGTCTATATCGAAGGCGACTTAAACAGCGAAGACCTGATTACGCTGTTATTCTCACTAAAACAAAATTAAAAAAACATAATAATGAAAAAATTAGCATTTATCCTATTGACAGCGGTATTTACATTTCCGCTTTTCGCAAACAATCCTTCCGACACAACTATCGTGATAGAAAACAGGAAGATACAAGTGATTGACGAAGAAAATCGTTTGCGCGTGCGCGTGTTTGAACGCACGGAAGAGAACGATTATGTAGAACAACAATTAGTGTTTGAAGGGCATTATCGCGATGGCGTGGTGCACGAGAGAAGGCACATTTCGAGAACGGTCAGCATTCCCGTACCCGCTACACAAAGGGCGCGCCGGGAAAGACGCTTCGACCCGCATTGGACAGGTATTGGCTTCGGTTTCAATCATTTTGCAAGTGATGACGTTTCGTTAAATGCAATGAGGTCTATGGAATTTACTTGGAACATTCACGAAAGAGCAGTGCCTTTTAGCCGCAATTTTGGTCTTGTTTCCGGTGTGGGATTAACGTGGAATCGTTTTCATTTAAGCGACAATGTGCATTTTGTCAGAGTAGATGGTGTAACGGTGGTTCGTCCGGCAGATGAGGGAGTTGACTTCACAAGAACTCGTTTGGGCATCAATAGTATTACCGTTCCCGTGCTATTTGAATGGCAAATCAGAACGCAACATAATCGGAGAAACTATCTCTATTTTTCGGCAGGTGCGGTTGGAAACTGGAATTATATGTCTCGTGCCAAAGTGCGTTTCGATAATCCGCAAGGACAGAGGCGAAACGAAACCACAAGGGGCAGGGATTTGAATGTTCGTCCGCTCACGGTTGATTTTATGGCGCAAGTCGGCATCAGTAATTGGGGTGCTATCTATGCAAAATACCGTCCGTTGGGACTGTTTGAAAACGATAGAGGTCCCGCTATAAATCCTGTTTCGCTGGGGATTATGCTTCATCTTTGATGATTGAGAGAGATTGAGAGAGATATGAGAAAAGTCTTGCCGGGTTTGAGAGCTTGGCAAGATTTTTTTTGGAGATTTATTAAGGCTCAAAGGTTCAAGGCAGTAGAGACGTGGCGTGCCACGTCTCAAAAGTCGTTAAAGTCCTTAAAGTCCTTAAGGGGACTTCTAAAATTCATTTTTTCTATTTCGATTTTCACAAAGAGCTGAAGTCCGTTAAAACTCTACTGCAAAATTACTGCAAAGTAAGTCAATATTTTTGAGATAGACAAGAGTTTTTCCACAAAAAAATTCGTCTATTTATCTGTATATAAGGCTGTTGTTGTTTAGTCAATTTTCTTTAAGTTTTTATTGTCAAAAGATTGAGTCGCACAATTTGTTCGTAACGACACATATTGTAAACCAAATTTATCAGCCCGATAATCCCTTTTGCCCGTA
>JAITMT010000161.1 GCA_031277235.1 Tannerella sp. | reverse complement strand
AGTATTTTGCGGAAGAGGAGGCGTGTTCGGACTTTTTTGAATAATGGATGAAAACAGCAAGATTTGCAAACTGTTTCAGGAAATTTTGCCGTACATTTGCCCTTTCATTATTTAATGTTGAAGCCAATGAATATCAACGAAACAAGCCGGCAGGAATATATATCGCGGATTAACAGGGTGATGGACTACGTGGATAAAAACATAGACCGGCCGCTGAATCTGGGCATTCTGTCCGGAATCGCCAGTTTTTCTCCGTTTCATTTTCACCGCATATTTACCGTATTGACGGGTGAAACTCCCGGCAATTATATCCAGCGAATGCGCGTCGAAAAGGCGGCAAGACTGCTGCAAAACGATAAGCGCATGTCTATCGGCGAAATTGCCTGCGCCTGCGGATTCGGAAGCATTTCGCTGTTCAGCCGTTCCTTTCGTGCCTGTTTCCACACTACGGCAAAAGAGTACCGGCAAAGGGAAAAATCTGTTTTTGCGAAAGACGGATTGCAATATGGCAAGAACGGACAACTGCTTGGCAAGAATTTGAAACAGGATTTTGATTTTGATGCGCAACTTTGCACCGTCAAACTTAATCATTTAATTTTTATGGACGCAAAAATCGAAATCAAAGAAATGCCTGAAATGCAGGTAGTTTATGTTCGCCACACAGGCGAGTTCAATCAAATCGGGAAGGCTTTTGAAAAGTTGATGAAATGGGCAGGTCCGAGAGGACTGTTGCTTTTTCCCGAAACAAAAACGGTTACGCTTTACCTTGACGACCCGACGGTTACGGCAATTGAAAAATTACGCCAGGACGCCTGCATTACGGTAAACGGCAATGTAAAGGTGGAGGGTGAAATCGGCAAAGCGGTTATTCCCGCAGGCAAACATGCTGTCGGTCGTTTTCAAATTGACGCGGACGGCTTTGAAAAAGCGTGGGGCACTGTCGGTTTGTGGATTACCGAAAGCGGATACCAACCTTACGGAAATCCGTATGAATTGTATTACAGTTCGCCCGGAGACGGCGCGCAGGGTAAATTCGACCTGGAAATCTGCATCCCCGTGAAACCACTGTAAATCTGAAACTTAAAAATGACTGCAAACGTGAAAGATTACAAAAAGGAATACAAAAAACTGTATCAGCCCAAAACCGCGCCGGAAATGGTGGAGGTGGGAGAAATGCAATTTGTCGCCGTAGAAGGCAGGGGAAATCCCAACGATGAAAACGGCGAGTTTGGCGCTGCAATTAAAATATTGTACGCCATACAATACACCATTAAAATGAGCAAAAAGGGAAAGACTGTTCCGGAAGGCTATTTTGATTATGTGGTTCCACCGCTGGAAGGTTTCTGGACGGTTGAAAACAAGGCAGACCTGAAAGACAAGTCGAAATTTTTCTGGACAGCCGTGATAAGATTACCCGAATTTGTTGATAAAGAGATATTTGACAGGGCTTGCAATGAAGTAATACACCGCAAAAATATCAATACGGAAAAAGCAAAATACATCAGGATAAAGGAAGGTTTATGTGTTCAGTGCATGCACATTGGTCCGTTTGACGACGAGCCGGCAACAATCGCCAAAATGGAGAAATTCATGGAAGAAAACAATCTGGCAAACGATATAACCGCTACAAGACATCACCACGAAATCTATTTGTCGGATTTCAGAAAAACGGATGCATCAAAATTGAAAACGGTTTTAAGAATACCGGTGAAAAGGAAAGAGGGATAAGTTGCTAAAAAAAATCCGACAGGGTTCCGAACTCCTATGACATTCTGATGCGGTTGCCCCGTTTGGCAATAAACTCCGAAGGAGATTCCCCCAGCGCCTTTTTGAAAATGCGTGAAAAGTAGGACAGATTATCTATTCCGACCCGTTCCATAACCATACTGACCGTAGTATCTTCCTCAATCAGCATGCGTGCCGCTTTTTAATACGGTAGTCCCTGATAAATTCGACGACCGAACGTCCCGTCAAGGCTTTCACTTTTCCGTAGAGTTTCCGGTGGCTCATGGCTAAGGCGGAGGCTATTTGCAAAACATCCAGTTCAGGATTTGAGATGTTTGAATCAATCTTGTCAATCAGTTTTTTCATAAATTCCAAATCATTTTTGCCAAAATGCATATCTGTGTTTTCGGCAAAAAAGTATCTGGCATAATATTCCCTGGTTCTCTACTGCTGTTTGAACAGGTTAGACACCGTGAGCAACAGCAGTCTCTTTCTGACCGGCTTCTCCAGATAGGCCTCCGCGCCGGACTACAAGCCTTCTATCCGGCTGTCAACTCCCGTCTTGGCCGTCAGCATCACTATTGGAATGTGCGAAGTCTCCATTTGTTCCTTGATTTTTTTGCACAAAGCGATACCATCCACCTCCGGCATCATAATGTCCGTTATAATCAAGTCCATATCTTCTTCTTCCGTGAGTTTCATCGCAATCTGTCCGCTTGGAGTGGAGCCGTATTCACACAAAATGGCATGTCCGTAGAAGCTTATTCAAAGTTTGAATTTTCGGTCTATGGAGGTCCCGGTACAGACGGACAAAATATGCAAGTTTCCCCTAATGGAGGAGTAAGTCTTCCGTTTCCTGGGTCAAACGCATGAAATTCTTATCTTTGCCCCATGGAATCACTACAAAATTATCTATCCGGCATAACAGATTTTCGAATAAGGAAAAGGCTGGGTGACATCCTGTTCACCGGCTTATTGACTTATTTGGGCAGTGGAGAGGATTATGGGGACATGGTATTATCCAGCAAGACCCATGGGACATACTTGCGGGAATTCATCGGATTACCGGACGGAATCCCCTCCCATGACACCTTTAACCGTGTATTTTCGGTTCTGGAACCGGATTTGTTGCGCAAATGCCTGTATGATTGCGGCAAAGATATCACCGGTTTGCTTACGATAAAAACCCTGATAAAAATGGAGGTATCCCGCATGATGAAAGACCGGGAGATGAAAGAGACCCGTTATTGCATCAGTGATGGGGAAGGGATGGGTTCCGCCTGTTTCAATGCTTTGGTCGGAGGTCACCGGGGTTCGGGAATCATTTGCACCGGCATCTGGACGTAACATTCAAGGATGATGATTCCCGCGCCGAAAAAGGCAATGCGCCTGAAAACCTGCCCACATTGAGAAAACTTGCGCTGCAGATAACCAGTGAACAGAAAGACAGGCTAAACTTGAAGAAAAGGAGACTCAAGGCTGCTTATGATATGGAGTATCTCAAAAAGTTGGTTATTTAAATTTCGGGCGGTTGCCCTATATAAAAATGATGATTTTGTATCTTTCCTCCATAAAGTTGCATTTACGAATTGAATTTTTGTAACTACTCAGCCTGTCTAATATTTATTAATTATCTGTAAATCAATTGTATATAGAAAAATAAACCTATCAGATTCTGATGTATATATTTTGATAAATTACTTATAATAAGCAAATTAAATATTTCAACATCAAAAAAATAATTTTTCATCATCAATATATATGTTTAAAAACCAACAATATAGACTGGAAGAGTAGTCACAAGAATTTTTACAATAAAAAAAATATTTTAAGAAATATTTGGAAATTCCGATCGGAATTTTGTATCTTTGCGCCCTGAAAAGCAAATGGGAAAATGCCGTACAAATTATCCGATGCAAACCTGAGAGGATTGTTTTGTCCGAGACGATCGGACCTTATAAGTTCTCGTCATGAATTTGTATTATCGAAGAAATTCATTGATAAAAAGTACTTTGAAGATAAATTTGTACTGTGGCATTTGAAGATTGGTCAGTCGAGCTTTCTTATTCATTTGATGATGGGATGTTGGGATTTCCGGAGGGCACGGAAGTATTTTTTGATGGAACGGGCATATTAATTACAATATATATTTATACCATTTTTAAACAATTTTAATATTAATTCGCATGAAGAATTATCTAAAAGTCTTTTTGTTATTCGTTTCTATTTTACTGGAGTACGGAGGACTGAACGCTCAGGGTGTTAAAGTAACAGGTGCAATCACGGATGCTACTTCCGGAGAGACATTGCCCGGAGTGACTGTTGTTCTCAGAGGCTCTACTTCAACAGGAACAATCTCTGATGCCAGTGGAAATTACAGTATTACACTGCCGGATAATACCGGTGCGGTACTGCAGTTTTCTCTTTTGGGTTTTCAGACGCAATCAGTTGCAGTTCAGGGAAAAAACATTGTTAATGTAAGACTTGAACAGGACGTACAAAGTTTGTCTGAAGTAGTAGTAGTAGCTTATGGTACTGCGAAAAAGGCAACACTTACAACCGCTCAAATCGGCGTTTCCGAAAAACAAATTCAGGAAACGGTAAATACCACGATTGAGCAGGCGATTCAAGGACGGGCCGCCGGCGTGTATATCACGCAAAATTCAGGGCAACCCGGTGGTGCCATTTCGGTGAATATCCGTGGGGTTAACTCCATCAATGGCTCCAATGAGCCATTGTATGTCATTGACGGAGTGCAAATCAAGGGAGCATCCGACGCTTCTCAAGGTGGAAACAACCCTTTATCGGGACTTAACCCGTCGGATATAGCCGATATGCAGATATTGCAAGGTCCGTCAGCATCGGCGTTGTATGGTTCTGCAGCTACCAACGGCGTCATTCTGATTACTACCAAACGAGGGCGGGAAGGAGACTTGAAGATTGATTACGGATATCTACTGACTCAGCAGGAACCTCCCAAGAGTTTACCGGTAATGAATCTTCAACAATATGCTCAAATGCAATATGAATACAAGGGAGATGACAATACCCCCGTACAATTTCTCGATCCTTCCCTGCTGGGACCGGGTACCGACTGGCAAAGCGAATTATTTAAAAGATCTGCCATGTACAAACATTCGTTAAGTTTGGGCGGAGGTAGCGAAAAACTCACTTATTATTTGTCCGGAGAATATTTGAACCAGGATGGAGTAGCCGAAGGTTCCGGTTTTAAGCGGTATGGCATACGATTGAATTTGGACAACAAGGCTTACGACTGGTTAACCGTCGGCGTGAATATGAGTTACAATCTATAATCCGCAAAACGAAAAACAGTTAAAATAAAAAACGAAAAGCGGAAATCCGCCGCCCCCGACACCCAAAACGAAAAGCGGAAATTCCAGAAAAACACACGCGCCTATCCAAACAGGAAAAAAGTAAGCGCGACATCCAATTCCGATACCGCGCTCACTCAAACAATATAACACAACACAATTCACTCCATCCGCTCAACGTAGCCCGCCGCAATCAGGCTGGCAAGAAACGCTTCGGGGCTGGCAATATCAATTACTGCCGTGCTCGAATAGATTTTGTAGCGCCCGGCGACGTGGTGCATATACTCTTCGTCCGTGCAGTCGCTGTCGAAGAAACTGCCGAGCCGCAGTTCCGTTACGAACTGCCGGGGAGATTCGGCTTGAATCACCCCGCCATCCCTTAAATAATATTTTTTCATACTCATGCCGCTAATTCCAATGTTCTATATTCATAATAATTAACCAGTTCCACGCCGTTGAAATTGCGGAGCGTTGCCAGCGTGCGCGTCTGCACTTCGTAATGCTCCGAATAATCAACCAGGTTGCCCAGAAAACGAATCCAGTTGCTTATCTTGACGTAGTCCGTCGTGCCCGCGTGCTGCCGGAACTCGCACGTTTTGTGGCGGCTCCACGACTGCGGATTCACCTTCCAGTACCGCGAAGATAGCAATAAATTTTCAATCGCGTCCAAATCCCGCGCGTTTTTTATTTTCCGATCGAAATCGGCGACCGCGGCAAAACCTTTGCAGTACCTGTTATTATCATCCCGGCGGCTTTCCGGCATAAATCCGTCAATCACTTTCTCAAGCCTGCCGTAGTTGATGTAAATCCGTTTCCACCGGTCAAGGCTGAACGCCTGCGCGTCAATATGGACATGTGTTCCGCAGGACTTGTTTACCTTTGCCCCGCAGCGGTTCAGTACCGTGCAGACCTTTATCAGTTCCGCCAGTCCCGCTTCGCCCTGCAAAATCGGGCTTACGAGTTCAAACGTCCGCGTGCCGGTGATGCTGCCGTCGGTTACGATTTTCCAGTGGTCGCGCGTGGCGTGGTTGTAGCCTTCGGTCTCGCAACGGACTCCTGCCGCCACGAGCGCGTTTTTCAGAGCCGTCATTCCGACGTTGTACGCCTCGAATTCGACGCCGAATTTCTTGTCGAAAGCCTGCGGCGTCATGGTCTCTTCGATGGCGGCGGTTACGGCTGCCGTTTGGTTAAGCCTGCCTTCGCGCTGCATTTTGGCGTACACGTTCTGTACGAAGCCGTAATTGCCGTTGGTGATTAAAGCCGCGATTTGCGTGCGGGTGAGTCCGAGCAGGATCAACTGTTGAATTTTTGCTGTTTTTGTTGCATTCGAGTTTACGACTGCGGTGATTTGCGTGTTCATATCCTTTTATTTTTAAGTTAATATTCAAGCGTTTAAAACACTGCAAAGTACCGCAATCTTCCCCGCACACGCAAGGGAAAAGAGCTAACAATACCTAAAAAATCACGGGTGAAGAGCTAATAATACCTAAAAGTGTTAAAATCCTGTCAAACAGCGTAATTGATCACCATCCACTCTACCTGGCGGCGGCGGTGTTCGGCTTTGCAGGCGGATATCTGGCGTTCCACTTCGTGAATGTGCCAGCCGTATTTTGCGGCATATTCGCGGATAGTTTCATTCGGATACATGGTCAGCATGAATTTGCCCTTCAGCGCGGTGCACAGGTCGAGCAGTTCAATCAGGCTCCGTTCGTTGAACATGCCCGCATAGTGCGCCATGTTCGAACCGACATACGGCGGATCAATGAAGTGGAAGGCTTCGGGACAGTCATACCGGCGGATGACCGCGAGCGCGTCGTCGCATTCGACGGTCGCCTGTTCGAGCAGGCTTTGCATGTCCCGGTTTTCGAGGATGGACTTGGCGTTCTGCACCTTTTTGTGCTTCTTGCCGCCGCTCTTGTCGAATCCGAACGACGCGGAGAACTGCCCGCCGAAGCCCTGTTTCGACAGTACCCAGACCGCCCACGCGCGCTGTGCGTCGGTGAAAAATGACGGGTGGTTGTAGATGTGCCACGCCTGCACGTGCTGTTCGCGGCTGTGGAGGGTTTGCCGGACGAGGGCTTTGAAATCCTCCGGACAGACGGCAAGGACGCGGTAGAACGTGATCAGTTCGGCGTTCAGGTCGTTGATGACGTTTACCTTCGCCGGTTCCTTGTCGAAAAAGAGCGCCGCGCCTCCGGCAAACGGCTCGCAGTAAAGCGTGTGGGGCGGCACAAGCGGGCGTATGTGCTTGAGCATCGTCTGCTTGCCGCCGTAGTAAGTGAGTGGTGTCTGCATAAATTCTGACTGTTTTTGCCGCAAAATTAAACGCTGTTTGAATGCCGTTCAAACGTTTTCCATTTTCTCCGCTGCAACGGTTTCGCAGTCCGCGTCGAAATGCCGGGCAATCTCATAGACCTTCCGCTCGCAAACGCCGTATTTGTCGGCGAGATGGGCGACGATGTACGTTACCTTGCAGCCCTGCCGTTTCAGTTGTATAAATTCATTGTATAAATCAATGAACCGGTAATGTTTCGGGGTGATGCCCAAATTGAAAAGCCTGTTCAATAATTCCCTGTTAAAATTTAAAATTTCTATAACTTTCATTTTTTATCACTATCTTTGCGCCGCTTCTCACAGCAATTTTCTAAAATATAAAGTGTCCCCACGATTGGAGGTTTATGCCTCCGGTCGCGTGGGGACGCTTTATGTTTAGTAAGTGAGAAGACGAAAACAGGCTGGAGGCTTTTTTCACTCAATCCTGATTTCCAAACCTTCCGCAATCCTGTCCGCCCAAATTTCCGGATAAGTCCGCCGGGCGATATTGCCGTCAAAAGCCGTAAACAGCAGACTCGGCAGCCCGATGACAACCAGATACAGCGGTCCCAGCCAAAGCGACTGCACGCTGTGCCCGTACTCGTGCTTCAAATCTGCGGTACCGAACTTCTCGACCAGTTTTTTCCCCGCAAAAATATACCTGCCGAAACTCACCGCGCTCAGGGATTCCTTGTCCACGATCCACGCCTCCGACCTGCCGTATTTGCTCTCTACCGTATAGATATCAACGAGTTTGTCCGTCATCACGTAATATCCGCACACAAGCAGCGACACGATCCACTGCGGCAACTGCCAGAGAATCAATAAAAATGTCTTCATAACCTGTTCGCATCAAGATAATCCACAATCTGCCCGAAAGCGCCGGGCGTGAGTACTGCCGCTGCAACCTTCCGGATGAGATCAAATTCGAGATCCGTGGGTTCCACTACGCCCCTGTCCGCGATTAGTCTCGTTGACAGTTTGTACGCCGCATACTTCTCGCCTGCGTCCACAACCGACACGCCGCGACCGAGAAACAATCCTTTACTGATGGTGTCCGCCATCGTTTCGCCGGGAATATCCGCGCCGGCGATGTCCTTGAAATTCTTGTTTAAATCTACTTTCATACTTGTTTATATTTAAAAAAAATTAATAACTTCTATGTTTGTCCGTTGAGCATAATCCACCGTGTCTGACTGTTGGATACAACACATAAAAACTGCAACATCGCACCGTGAAAATCAACCGTATTGGTTAGCGTCTTGTCATCACTTGTCAGCGTGTTGTCAAAAATATTTAACCCGTTTTCCGTTACAACCTGCGTCCGGGACATGGAACCCAAAGATCCGGCGCTGTCAAATGGATTGAATAAATTAACTATCACTCCGTTAAATGCTGAACTTTGCGGCAGTATAATCCGTTGCCTGACAATTACCAGCCCCAGATTGGGAATATCCCGCGTTTCGTATGTGCAGATTAAATTCGTGTGCTGATTTACTTTGTACTGCACATATTGAGCGTTGTAGCTCACTTCCGTCGCATCCGAATCCTCCACTTCTCTGAACGGAAACGACAGATACCCGTCAAACCGCCCGCCCTTCGCCACAATCGTACCGTCCGTGTTGATATGTACATTCCCGTTAGCCGTTATATCGCCCACGAGATTTATCTTCGACGCATCTATCGTTATCGTGCTCGCCGTCTGGTTAATGCGCGAAACAATCTCCGCGCCCGTGATGGCGTCCACTTCCTGCACCACCGTCGAAATGGAATTGGAAAGTTGCTGTATCAGGCTCGAATGCGTCGAAACAAGCCCGTCAATCGTCGTAATGGACTGCACCGCCGACGTGATGGAACCCGCCAGTTGCGTAATGCTGCTTTGCTGCTGTGTCAGCGTGTTTGTCAGCGTGTTGTACGATTGCAGCGACGCCCACAACTGGTTGCCGTCCGCCGTCGTAATCCATCCCGCCGACGCCTGTTCCAGGGCGCTCACCCGGCTCGACACCGCGCTGATCGCACCCGCCGTGATGCTCAGTTCCGAAGTCAGTTGCTGGTATATCTGGTTGGTCGCACTGTCCACGTAAGTTTCGGTAGCCATCAGCAAAATCTGGCTCTCCGTCTGCGTAATGCGCGTTTCCAGTTGCACAATCGCGTCGGCATAAGCATCGGATGAAAGTATCAGCCCGTAAATCAAAATCTCGCCCGTAAAACCGATTTCAAAATCGCCGGTACCGTCCCACTTCGCCGAGACGGTCATCTTCTGATAAGCCGCCATTGAGGAAAGCGTTTCCGTATGAAACAACTCCTTCCCCTCAAACCCGACCGTCAAAGTCCCCTCCGACAAAGCCCGGTAAAAAAATGAAATATTGTATGTACCGGGCAAAGCCCCCCCTTCGGGGGGGTTGGGGGGGGCTAAGTCCGCATTTATCTGCTTCAGCGAAGTAGTTTTAATCCTCAAAACATTCCGGCTGCCGTCAAAAACAATATCCGCAACATGCTGTTTTTCCGTATAAAACGCGCCGCCGACATGCAGGTAAGGACCGCTGACGTTAATCAGGCTGACCAGATTTTCCGAAGTCCAGTACCAAAGATTCCGGTAGAACGACGAGTTCCGCAGAACGTTCCCCTCCGCGCCGCTCATGTCGTCCAGTACCGAACTGATGACGCTGTTGAATTTCCCGTCCATCACTTCAAATTCAGTCTTTACGTCCTTTCCGTTCACCAGCACGAAATTACCCCGCAAATAGGCATTGTCGGCATAAATACCGTCGCCCTGCGGCTGTTTGTCCAATGGAAACCACGAATCGAAAATACCGTCCAGATTGCCCAGCCGCGCCCGCAGTGCGCCGTTAAAATTCTTTTCCTTCACCCCGTTCAGCACGTCAATGCGCGGCTGTCCGTCTTCCGTAGCCGAAATGCTGATCAGGTTTTGGCGCAAGGGGTTTTCCGTGTTCCCCATGAGGACAAGTTCATCGCCCGCCGCGGGCGTTGCGCCGCCAAATTCAGATATTGGAACGGTGATAGAAGTAGCGCCCGTCCCCGCTACTTCCACCCAGTAGGATTTCATTTTCGAGCCGGTAAATACCTGACATCTTACCAGATCGCCGACAGCAAATTCGTTTTCTTCCTCAAATGTCAGGATATAACAGTCCGTCAATTCATTGTCAATTGTCAATTGTCCATTATCAATTGACTTGACCGTTCCGTTTGCCGCGCTCACAATAATCTGTCCGCCAACGGAACGTATCTTCTCAATCAGCAACTCAAACACCGCCAGCGTCTGCCGGACGGTGAGTTTATCAACCGTCATGGAAGAAAGTCCCGTAACCGGATCAATGCCGATACCCCACCCTTCGCCCGTGAAGCCATCCACAAAATCAGCGCTCCGCAGAATATTGCGGATAACAACACTGAGAAATTCCGCATTTCCCTGTGCGTCTATCGTCGCACCGCTTTGCCCCTGTACATATTTCCCTAAGGCTATACCTTTCAAAAACGTAATCAATCCCTGCGCCGTGTCGTCATTCCTTTTCGACAGGAACTCCCGCAGCGACCGCCGCGCCGAAAAAAGATTCGTATCCGTCGGCAGCGTCGTGTCGCCCGTCTTGATAATGCCCGGCATGCCGCCGAACGTCTGCCGGACATATCGGTCTATCTCCGTGATGCTGCCTTCCAGCGCAGCCATTTTACCGCGATCCACGGTGTCGGATATTTCGATATCCATTTGCAGCGGATTGTTCACTTTGCGGCTGATGCGCGTAACGCGGCTGTTCCGGAACCCGGCGCCGGGAAAATACTGCGCGCTCTCCAGTTTCACCCGCTGACCCAAAATCAGGTCAATTCCCCGCGAAATCAGATTCAGATAATCGGTAGGCGCCTTATATACGGATTTGTCCATCGCGCTGCGCTGCATGTAATCCGCTACCGCCTGTTCAAACTCCAGTTCCGCCGCCGTGATATATTCGGTCGGCATTTTGAGATTGTACAGAATGTATTTGTCGCCCGGCTTCGGGATCAGTGTGCCGCCCGGCAACTGCGTTTCGTCATCGTACGGGAATTGTGTGATAATCTCAAATTCCTGCGTATTGCTGTCGAAATTCACTTCAAAATCCCGACCTTCCAACTCTCCGCCTTCGCCGTCAATTTCGCCCTGCCACACGATGTTCAATACCAGTCCCGGCATCATGTAACTGTTCGGATCAAATGTTAAACTCGGATCGGTAAAATAATAAATGGTAAAGGGATTGCCGTCATCGCCCGTCCGCTGTTCTGTTCTTACCGTTCCGACCGTCCCGAACCTGCGCGGATAGATGTGTGAAAATGCTTCCTCTTCAAAATGTTCAATGATACCGTACTCAAGGTTTTGCTCGCGGTAGGGCGACCGGTCGGGCAGTTGCAGGCGTGAATAGTTGTAGTCCGTCCGGTCAATGTTGCGGCTGCTTCCAATGGGATATAGGCGTGTGAAAAATTTGGCGTTTTCATTCGTGTCGCGGCTCAATGAAAGCAAGCCGTTATGGTATGCCAAATCAAGAGACTCGCCGTGTTCGCAGCGCGACAGATTGACGGTTGAGCCTTCCACCCACCATTCCGTACCTGCCAGTTCCGCCAACTGATTCAATCCGTCGCTGATATAGGTTCCGTTATAATCCGCTACGATGTTGGCGGTGGGAATCACTTCGCCGACTTTCCAGTTCGTGCCGCCCAAAACGCGGTTCATGTTGTCCACGAACAGTTTGACGTGTTCGTATGCCGGAGCCGTCAGCGAGAACACGGGATTCATTTCGGTATCAACCATTTTCAGAACGAGTACCCGCTTGATCAAACTTTCAATCCCGTACAACTGAAAACTGTACGACCACTCGACGGTTGATTTCTGTTCCGGAGCATATTTCTCAAGCGCATAAAAACGTTCGCCGTTAAAGTCCGCATAGTCATTCACGTCGATGTTAAAATGCGCATAATCCACAAACGAAAGCGAAAGGACATTATCGTCCATGACGCCCTTCGTATTGACCGAACTGTCATCCGGCGAAACCGTCGCCTTCAACACATTTTCCCGACTGTATAGATATAACTTCATCTCTTAAACCTTGAACCTTAAACTTTGAACCTCAAACCGTCTTCTGCGAAGCCGGAAGTATCCTCGAAACAAACCCGCTCCAAGACGCCTCCGCCTTGTAAGCCGCCACCGCCGAATCCGGAACATAAATCACAAACGTCCCGTTCGTATTCCCGAACACCGAAGCATCCAGCACAAACGGCGCGGCATGTTTAAACTCAACCCACTCCAGCGCCGTGCACCCGTTAAAGAAATTAGCCTGCACCGGAATCTGCGCCGGAATGACCGCCGTTTCCAGTTTCGTACAGTTCTGGAATACCGCAGTCGCACTGATGACGCTGACGAACGGAGCCAGCAAACTCTCCCTGACCCGTTTGATCGCCGAACTGTTGAACAGATTGCCGATATTCGCATCCGGAACCGCCGGAAACAAATCCTGCGGATCAAGGGTTAATCCCGCAAGATTGCCATTGCCAAAAGAGAAGAAAGCGCTGTTGAAATTCTTGCAGTTCACCGCATCCCTGAACAGCCCCTCCGGAATGGATTCTGCAAGTGAACAGCCGTGAAATGCCTGCTGGAAATTCGTGACGTTCAGCCCGTCAAACAGATGAGCCTGCACAAATAACAATGAAGTCCGACTGGCAAATGCGGAACCGAAATCAACCGACGGCTTCGCCATTCCCGCCTTGAATACGTCCGAACCGGTGACCCTCAAATTGGAGAAAGCATTGTTGAATGTACTGCTGCTTAAACCGTACGTCACCGCGTAATCCAGTTTGCTGTCGCCCACCGAAAGCAATGCCATCACGCTGTATGCCGGGAATGTCATTGCCGTGATGCCGCCGCAATTCCGTATCTTAACGAATTTAACCTGCTGCAATCCCGCCGGAGGCGTATAACTCTGCGAACCCGTGCCCGTAGCCGCCGTCTCCTTCCCTTCGCCCCAGTCTATCACATAATTGGCATTTGTGGAATTGACGGTAATAGCCGACGCCGTGTTCAAAATCACCTGAATACTCCCGTCCGGCTCGCCGAAATCCATCTGCGAAAATGCAATCTGCATGTTATTCATGGACACTTCGGTGAATGAATCCGAAAGCCCGACATAGACGCCAAATGTCTTCATCTTTCCCTGATACGTGCAGGAACTCTCGTAAGACCCCGCCGATGCCCTGATGGAAGGTGTAAAACCGTTATAGTCCGTTCCGTAAGTCTGACCGTTAAAGGTAATGGCGGCTCCCCTGACGGGTACATTCTCCACGATCGCCCGCAATCGCACCTGCACAAACGGCTGCAAAACAACCGTAAACGCCTGGTCGTTCTGTCCCGACACCGTAACATTGATGGAAGCCTTCCCGTAATCATGCTCCGCCGTACCCGTAATCAAGCCCGTCGCCCGGAAAGAAATCTGCCCGTTCGCATCCGACACAAGCGTCTCCCCCTCCTTCGGAGGGGGTTGGGGGGAGGCTATTACCCCCTCCAGCGGCGTATTGTCCGTCTTCCGGAACGTAAACGTAACCAGCGGCAAATAAATCACCGAATACCCCTGCGTGCGCGAAGTCGTTACCGTGTAGTTCGCCGTCCTGTCCTGATGTTTGTCCGCCGAAAACGTAAACGAAATCACAGTCCCCGGAGCAGCCGTAACCGCAAAAGTAGTACCGTCAATCTTCACAAAGGGATGACTGCAAAGAAACGAAGTACCCCCAAGCGTTTCGCCCGACTTGTTGGAAGTAAACGTAAAAGTCGTAACCGGGTCTGAAAGAATATTCCCCGAAATCTCCAGTTCCGGAAAAACCCCGTTCAGTTCATCCACTTCCGACTGATAGATATCTCCGGAGATGAAAATCTTCCCCGTAACGACCGCCCGCGCCGTAGCCAAACCGTGTTCATCCACACCCTGCAATCCCGCAACCGTCCGCAAAGTCTCCAGATCCGAATCCTCCGCATCAATCCCGATCAACCTTACCCGGTTTAAGCCTCTTAAGGGACTTAAAATACTTTTCAGCAACTCCCACGGCTCAATCTGATTCATATTCTCCAGTACCAGCGTAGCAATATTCTCCGTCCCCGCCAAAACGAGTCCGCTCCCCTCTCCCTGTGGAGAGGGGTTGGGGGAGAGGTTTGTCTGGTTTTTCAGCGTCAAATTCACAATCGAAGCGGGCAAGTGCAGTGTATGCAGTACCCCCGCCTCCGGAAGCACAACCATCGAAATATTCGTCCCTTCCGCATAAACCTCCTCCAGATTCACGCACCCCGAAAGGTCAAGCGGCTCCGTCAGATTCGGACAGTTCCGCACGTCCACCTTTTTCAGAATCAATTTATTCCCCACCTAAACTTGTTTCAATTTCTCGTTCGAGTACCCTGAAGCCCCCCGTTCGGGGGGGTTGGGGGGGGCTCCGGGGCTTCCGATTATCAGTTCCGTCAATTTTTTAGCATTGGATATATCCACAGTACCCGGATATTTGGCAGCAAGCGAGCCCAGCGACTGCACCGACGAAACGCCGTAAACAATCGTCTCCGTGTCGTTAAACTGAATATCCGGAGCCTCAACCAATACCGTCTGTCCCGCCGTTCCCCGCTGCGCAAAAACATACGACCCGTATTTAACGCGCACATAACTGTCCTTGAATAAAGTCAAGGAAAAATCCGCGTCCGGCTCCACCCCCTGCCACGTCGCAGGCGTGTAAATACGCATCGTGATATAGTCGTTCAGAAAGTCCGCCGCGTTGTACCGGCTGTCCATGTACATGAAGCGGTTCGACAGCCACCACTTGCGGTGCTCCAGCCGCGAACCCTGCAACGCATACAGGTACGACCCGTTCCCGTCCTCAATCAAAGGCTGGATATACTTGTACTGTCCGTCCAGATTGTAAACCACTTCACACCATTTTGCCGACTGTTCCTCATTCAAAATATGACTCACCGCCGCGTAAGTCATCAGCGACGACCGCATCTGCGCATACATCACTGCAATTTCATCGGTATAGGCAGATTTAACAAGCTTCCAGAGTTCGCTGTCCCAGCCGTTCCACACATGTCCGCTGCCGATCACATCCTCCGTTTCGATGCTGTAGGGAAACGCAATCATTCCCTCGTTGTTGATACCGAAACTCGTATCGTTGTCATAAAATATAAAATACCACTTGTATTCCCCGGTTCCTTCATTGCCCCAGGATGTCAAAAACTGGTTCTTCGCCCGCTGATCCACCATCCCGAACATCTCCGTCAGCAGATAGTAAGTCAGTATATTATTTTTATTGAAATGCTGTTCAAGTTCCGTTTTGAACTTGTTTGGATTGCCAATACAACTGACAACCCACTGAAACAGAATCTCAACATTCGTCTTGTCCGTAAACCCGTCCGGGAACCGCGCCTCGAAATCATTCTGCCAGTCCGATCCCGAAAAGTCCGCCGACTTGAAAAGCGACCTGTCCGAAGTATTGTTCAAAAACTCCCAGCACTCCGGACTCCCCTCTCCAAATGGAGAGGGGTTAGGGGGTGAGGTGAATCCGAAAACAGCCTGACTGTCCTTGTCATAATTCATATTGTATTTACCAACAAACATAAGCGGGTCGTTTGCCGTCGCGCGGTGAAACATTGTGATCGGGTAACCGTCCACTGTTGTACGGACTCTGCCATCCAATATTTGTGCCGGCGTAAGAACATTCATATTCTTGAGCAACTCATTCACAAACCGCGCCATCCCGGTATTGTGCGTCCCCGAACTCTCCGCGTAGTCCGTTTTGCTGCAAAGCACCGAACCCGGAACATTGTCGGGATTGATTTGATATTCCGCAAGCGTTTCATTCGATTCCGTCATCAGGAAACCGCTCTTGTGGTTCGTCTTGTAATTTTTTCGCGGGTAATACTGCGAACTCGTACCCTGCACGTCAATCGTAACGCCGGTACTTGTAAATGATTTCTCCGGATTTTGCCGGTTTTCAAACACGATTTGAACAGTCTTTTTGTCCCCCTTGAACGTGGGAAGGTCGCCAATTATCGTCATGCACGGAATCTGCTGCACAATCTCCGAATACACAATGTCCCCGGTAGAATCATACACCTGATTGCGGTCGAACACCGCCAGTTTCTTCGCCACGTTTGCCAGATCCGCAATGTAATTGTTGAGTATCTGCATCGCGTTCAGTTCCGTATTGTACGCCCGGATATTGTACAAGTCCACCGTCGCAAGCGGCGAGCCGATCGTGATGTTCACCGGCGAAGCCTGCGAAAAGTCATCGTTCACGGAATACACCTGCGCGCCGCTCATAATCCCGTTCAGATACAGCAAAATCAGCCGCTGCGTAAAAATACTCTGCACGACAATGGACACCCGGATGATCTCCTCCTCCTTGAACTTCGCGCTCAAAGAAGAAAGCGCCGACGAAAACAAAATCCCGTTGGCGGAAATCCTGAATCCCCGGTTCCCCGACCAGCACTGAATCACCGTATCGCCGAAATCCTCCACGTTGCGCACCGAAAATTCAAACTCCACCGTCTTGCCCGTCCCCTTGAAATCGCTCTGGAAAGGCTTGTAGGGAATCGAAACCGAAGCCCCCGCATTCACCCGCAGCACGGTAACGCTGTCCCCGTCCAGCACCCACCCGTTGGTCTTCCAGTTAAACCCCGTCAGCGTCGCCGCAACTCCCCCTCCTTCGGAGGGGGTCGGGGGGAGGCTTATCCATTCCTCCCGGTTCGTCTCATTATTGCTTCGTCCGTTTGAAGTCAAAAACAACTCCAGCCCCGCCGTCTCCGCCTCCGAGTCAATGGACGAATTTTCTACGGTAAGATTGAAAGTTCTGGAAGCCGACCCGCTTGCAATCTGCAATTCAAGAGTGCCCGAAGCGGGTATCCTGTACGACCACGTTTGCCGCGTCCTGTCCACCGTAAGGGAAGAAACAACCGCACCATTCACTTTCAGTTCAACTGCCGAAGTCTGACCGGCAGGATTGTAAACCTGAAAGGGAATAGCCAGCGTATCATACTGCACCGCTTCCGTCTGACCGAATACCGAAGAAATGATTACCGCGTTATTGTTATTCTCCACAAAAATAATCGAATACTGCAAAACATTGGACGCCAGTTGCACGCCCTGCACATCCATCGTGGCAAACACTTCCAGCAAGTGCGCACCGTGCGTCAATGCCGGTAAGTTATAGGTCAGTTGCCGGTTGGTAGCCGTGGTAACGACCGTCCCGACCTCCGTGCCGTTCAAAACAAAATGAACGGTTTTCGATCCGCTCCCCACCGGCGTATAGGGAAACACGATCGCCGAAGAATAAGCCACCGAATCGTTGAAGGTCGAAGTCAGCGAAAGGCTCACCACCATCACGTTGATATTCAGCGACCGCATTGCGCCGTAGGAATCCGTCGCCTGAATGCGCACCGTATTCGATCCCGCATTCAGATAGCCCGTAACATCGAACGAGTTCGCGCCCTGCTGTACCGTCCGCGTGGCAATCTTTATATTGTTGACAAAATAGGCAACCGTGCCGTCGCCCGTGGGGTCATCCGTCTCGCTGTCCTTCGACTCGAAAGTATAATTGAGCACAACCGGACTCCCCGCCGCAACGCCTACCGACGAACTCCCCAAATTAATCAGCCGCAAAACAGAGCCTCCGCCTATGCCTCCGCCTGAGCCTCCTCCGCCTCCCGCCTCGATAGGTCCCGCCACTTCCACGCCATCCGCCAGGAACCACAGCCCGTCGTCCCGCTTTTCGACCGCGTCAAACTTGGTAGCCATCAACTGCTGAATCTCCGTGCCGTACAGTTCGATGGCGTCCGCCGCCGGTTGCTGCAAAACTTCTATCGGAAGCAAGTCCATCCAGGCGCCCGTATTCAGCAGCCGCCACTGGAGATGCGTAGCATTCGCCCGCAACTCAATCTGTTTGCCGTCAGCCCCCTTCAACAGCGAAGTCAAAACGCGGACGAGCGTAAACGTGCTTCCCGTCTGTTTGAAGGCAGGCAGGGAAGTAACGCCGTCCACCGTTTCCACCAGTTCATATTCCGACGGCTCCTTCGATGTAGTTTCAATCTCCGAAACCACTGCCGCCGCCAGTATCTCCAGTTCCTCCGGCGTTATCGTCACGCCCCCGATCGTTATATTTGTTGCCATAAATCTGTTTTTTTATTGTTTAGTTGTTTAACTGTTTAGTTGTTTAATCGTTAAGTTCAAAGTTCGAGATTCAAAGTTCAAAGTCCGTTCTCCCGTTTACCCGTTTAGTCGTCATTTGCCTCCGCCTCTTGCCTCCGCCTCGAAAACCTTGAACCTTGAACTTTGAATCTCTCACACAAACGGTCCCGGTTCCCGAAACTTAATCGAAAACGACGCCGCCACCCCCCCTTGGGGGGGCAGGGGGGGGCTCAACTGCTCATACCCGCTGCACGAAACAAAGTAAAACCGGAACATCTCATCCAGTTCCGGAACTTCCACATCCAGCCAGCCCGACTTCAAAAATGCCATGAAAGCCGTGTACCGCTGCTTGAACTGCACGGCATTGTCGGCGATGATGGCAAACTGCAGCGTAACGTCCCGCGCTTCCGACCGCGTCAATAGATTTGCCGGCAACTCCTCGCCGTCATCCTCCCGGAACGCAACCGAAACATACGGCTTCACCGCCGCAGGCTTCATCAACTCCGAGTAATTCCTGTGCTCATTTGCATTGTCCTCCGACAGAAACGCCCCGAACTGCAACCACACGTCCGTATTGTTAATAAAAAGTAATCCTTCCAATATGTTCATATTTTTATCTGTTTAATCGTTTAGTTGTGTAACCGTTTAGTCGTTTAACCGTCTTAATCATCTTAACCGTCTTAACCGTTAATCCTCACCTTCATTGTCAATTATCAATTAATCAACTACACTCTAAACTCTAATAACTACACTCTAA
>JAITMT010000576.1 GCA_031277235.1 Tannerella sp. | reverse complement strand
CAACAAAGCCCCATAAAAAATGAAGTTGTTTTTCCCCAGTTCAAAGATGGTTTTACACTCCGGGAATCGCGGCTTCCCGATCCTTCTCTCCGGCAACAGCGCCGCATCGCCGTTGCCTTTCCGAATCCATAATTGATTGGTTACAAATATGTAAATCCGTATTTTATATTCGTCAATGAAATTTTTTCCAAAGGTATTGATACTTTGTAAAATATATTTTTGTATATTACGCGCGCATGCCCGCATATATATAATGTACGTAAGAGGGATGTGTGTGTGTGTGTGTGTGTGTTTAAGAAAATTTTTGAATTATCCAAATTCTTATTGTTAAAAACACAAAAAAATATATTTTGCATCTCTTCCAAAATGCAAAAAGTACTGGTTTGTAGACATTTAACGACTTTTCTCATACACTCGTTCCAATCTTATACGCCGCAAAGATAAACATTGTTTTTGAATCTGCAAATTTTTTTCAACTTTTTTTTCATTTTTTTTTCAAAAATTGGAGAAAGGGAAGAAAGGGAAGAGAAAATTTGAAAATTTGAGGATTTGAAAATTTGAGGATTAGCATAAGGATAAGGCAACGTCCTGCGGTTCGATATTGCTCCACCCAAACCCTGACGGAGTGTAATCCGTTTGATTTCAGGCTTTCAGCCTGACCGTTGAGGCGGTACAATTTTCACAGGGCGTTATCCTGCGCTATTGATTACAAGGCTTTCAGCCTTCAAATGAACATGGTCTTTGCTTACTACACCTTTTAGTATCTGAATATCAAGAGTATTGCAAATCTGGCGCAGAATGTCACGGCAACGCAACTGTATATCGCCAGTCAATACGGCATAACGGTATTTCGTTATCCAGACAAGATGAACCTGCAAATTATGGATGCTATGACTGCCTGTACGGTTGACCATTACTTTTTCCTTTAATGGCATCAAAGGTAATCAGAAATTTGTAGAAAATAAATTCTTGCACTGAAAGTGCATAGATTTAACTAACGAACTTGAAAATTAAACTTTTATTCACCAAAAGAAATTTTCTTCCTGTCTTTGCAGAAACAAAAGTTGCATTCAGTAGTTGAAACTACCATCCTGTATTTTTCCGGGGCAATGTTGCGGATTCATAAATTTTAACTATCTTTGCAGGATTTTCTAAGGAATGGTACGCAACAGTAAACAGGAATATGTAATTCAATGGTTGATTGGAATCGGGGATTTAGTGATGCTGAATCTCGTGTTTTTCGCTATCTATCACCAGATTGACCCGTTTTATACGAAAGTGATAATTCCCAAAATGAGGGAAATAGTACTGCTGCTTAACTTTTGCTATTTTTTCGCTATCTATTTCGTACCGATGCAGTTACACTATTCGGTCGTGTATCTTGACAAAATCGTGCAGCGATCGTTTTCGCTCGTAACTTTTCATATTTTCCTCTTTGCGATTTGCCTGATGTTCCTGGACGTCAGCAACTTTCTGGCTACATTTCTGACCATCTACTATCTGGCGTCGCTGCTGGTCTTTTCGCTGTGGCGGATACTGGTTCGTTTGCTGGTAAAAACCTATCGCAGAAGAGGTTATAATGCCAAAAACATCATCATCGTAGGTGCCGGAAAAAACGGGATGGAGTTGTACAAGGTCATCAAAAACGACCTGGGATACGGATTCAACGTACTCGGTTTCTTCGACGACAACACGATATTGAAGCAGGTTTTGCCCAATTACCTGGGACCGCTGAGCAAAATCGAAGCCTTCGTCGCCCGGAATGATGTGGATGAAATATATTGTACGATTCCGGGCGCCAAGAGCGACAAAATCTCCGAACTGATGAATTTTTCGGAGAAAAACATGATCCGTTTTTACATCATCCCCGATTTTTACCGGGATATAAAAAAGACGATGGTGCTTGACATGATGGACTCCGTGCCGCTGCTGACCATCCGCACGGAGCCGCTGCAATCGCCCTACAACCGTTTTCTGAAGCGGACTTTCGACATTGCCTTCTCGGTTCTCGTGCTGGTTCTCGTCTATCCGTTTCTCTACCTTATCGCGGGTATATTGATAAAAATCTCCTCCAAAGGTCCGATTCTTTTCAAGCAGAAACGCACGGGACTGTACGGGGCTGAGTTTGAATGCTATAAATTCCGCACGATGCAGATGAACGAGGAAGCCGACCTCCTGCAAGCCGTCAAGGACGACCCGCGCACCACCGGAATCGGCAGTTTCCTCCGCAAGACGAATCTCGACGAGTTCCCGCAGTTTATCAACGTTTTGCTGGGCGACATGTCGGTGGTGGGACCGCGACCGCACATGCTGAAACACACCGAAGAGTATTCGCGGCTGATTGACAAATACATGATTCGCCACCTGGTGAAACCCGGCATCACCGGCTGGGCGCAAATCACCGGCTACCGGGGCGAAACGCGCACGCTCGAACAAATGGAAGGCAGGGTGAAACGCGACGTGTGGTACCTGGAAAACTGGTCGTTTTTCCTCGATTTGAAAATTGTCGTCGTAACCGTGCTGAATATGTTTCGAGGCGAAACGAATGCGTATTGACTGTCGCTCGCATTTATCCCCCTGCGTTTGATGAATGCCGTTTCCACCTCATTTTCACCTAATTTCAAATACCGAATACTGTTTCCACCTCATTTCCACCTCATTTCCACCTAATTCCAATAACAAAACAACCTCAGTAGCCGCAGTGAAATGTGTCATCCCCACATGACCTCATTACCTCATTTTGTCGGTTTTGTGGCAAGATAATAAGGTTGTGAGGTTCATAAATACATCATAATCTATTGCTACCGAGGGTTATCGGTTTGTGAAATCAGGCTATGGATTATCGCTCCTGTAATTCCCTCCGCCATTTCGAACTTTTTTTGGTTTGCAAGCCTTGTTTTGGGAAATGTGTAATAAAATTTTACAACCGACTGTAAAAAAAATTTACAATTCCTCAAAGCGTAAAAAATAAAATAATTTGATTATCAAACAGTTGCATTTTTGGTACAATTATAGTAGGGATTTTTGAAAATAAACATAAAACAATACAGACATGAACATTTTTAATTCTCACAAGCGCAACCGCTTTTTCCTCTGGGTGAACATCACCGGATTAGCCATCGGACTGGCGGCGTCCATCATGCTGATTCTGTTCGTCGTAAACGAATGGAGTTATGACAGGCATTTTACCAATCACGAACGCATCGTTCGACTGTTGACGATTCGCAACGCGGACGGCAATTTGATTCACTATCCCATCAATTTGCGGAAAGCCTACACCGAACTTCCCGACAAGGTTCCGGGCGTCGAAGCCGCTACCCAGGTATATGGTTTTTTGGGTAGAATAGAAGTGATTAACGGGCAAAAACGTTTTCAAAATGTATATGCCCAGTTAGCCGATCCCGAATTTTTCAAGGTCTTTCAAATGAAATTCATCCAGGGAACGCCGGAAACAAGCCTCGTTTCCCCGAATGCCGCCGTACTGACCCGTCGCTATGCCGATATTATATTCGGCTCGCCGGAAGCGGCTATGAATCAGCAGATTATTGCGGAAGGTATAAATCTGGTCGTTACCGGAGTTGTGGAAGAATTGCCCAAAAACACGCATTTCAATTTTGATATCTTAGGCTCAACCAAAGCCATTCCATGGTTAAATGAAGCCGGGGGACTGGAATTTCTGACCTACTATCTGATTCAAAAGGAAGCCAATATCCCGGCTGTGCGGGCGGAAATCGAAAACGCCTATCGCCCCATCATCAAGCCCTGGGGAGAAGTTGTCGGCGACCCGAACGCTTATGGAGAGACGGAAATGCTGAGCGACATTCATCTGAAATCGAAAACCTACGGGGCTGCCGGCAATCTGCGTTTCATCTGGATATTGACCGGTCTGGCTTTCTTTATTTTGCTGCTTGCGATAACCAATTTCATCAATCTGTTTGTAACGCGCGGCGAAATGCGCATGGCGGAAATCGGTATCCGAAAGGCAAACGGCGCACAGATTTTCGACATCGTGCGACAGTTTTTCTCGGAAGTGGCGATGGTGGTGCTGGTCGCTTTCGGCGTCGGACTTTTCCTTGCCATACTTTGCACGCCCTATTTCGGCGCACTGATCAACAAAAATCTCGACCTGATTCAACTGCTGAATCCGACGTTTATTGTTGCCATGATTCTGCTTTTTATCCTGACGGTCGTCCTGTCGGCGTTTTATCCCGCCATTTACCTCAGCCGTTTTTCTCCGCTGGATATTTTGAACAGGCGTATCCGTTTTTCCAAACGGCGGCTGACTGCCGGCATCGTCATTTTTCAGTCGGTGATATCCATTGTTCTGCTGTCCGTCATCTTGGTTTTATACAAGCAAACCTCTTATCTTCAACAACTTCCCTTGGGATACAACCCGGAAAACGTATTGATGGCGAGCACGAATGAAACGGTGCGGAAAAGTTATCATGCCATCCGGCAGGAATTGCTTCAACAGCCTGAAATAAAGGCGGTAAGCATCGCAGACCATATTGTGGGCATGGATGGCAGCGGTCAGGTGATTGCACACCGGGGAGAAAACGACCAGAAGGGAATCAACGAATATCGCCTGGCAATGGGTATGCCGGATTTGATGGGGCTGGAATTAGTTGAGGGCAGGTTTTGGCAGGAAAGCGACCCCGATAGTGTCCCCATGCTGATTCTGAACGAGGCGGCAGTCAAAATGCTGGGCGGCGAATCGCCCATCGAAAAGACATACGCATACAACGGCGAGCCTGTTCAAGTGATTGGCGTCGTCAAGGATTTTTATTACAGTGACCCTGCTTCGGAGATTGCTCCCATCGCATTGATGAATCAACTTACCGGAGGATATCTGCTGTATATCCGTTTCAATGAGACGGCGAATCCTGTTCAAGCTCAACAGGTTACGCTGAATATCCTGCGCAAGTTCGATCCGGACTTCGTTTTGGATCCGATATGGAGCACAGATATTTATCAGGCTAAATTCGGGGAAATCAAAACGCTGACCCGCACCATTTTGATGGGTTCGGCGATGTCTATTTTCGTCGCCATGCTCGGATTGCTGGCGATTCACCTGTATTCGGCTTTTCGCCGCACGAAGGAAATCGGTATCCGCCGGATTCACGGAGCGAGAAAAGACTCCGTTTTCCTGTTGCTGTCGTTCGACGTGCTGAAATGGATTGGCTTAGCCGCTCTTTTTGCGATTCCGGCAGCCGTCTATGTCGTCTCCGAAATGTTGAACAACTACACCAATCATACCCGTTTAGACTGGATGGTTTTTGCGCTTCCCGTGCTGATACAGTGCGTGATAGCCCTGATTACGACGTCGGGGGTAACGGTCAGCGTGTTGTCGAGGAATCCGGTGAAATCGTTGAAGACGGAATAAAATCAAAGTTCAAGGTTTAAAGTTCAAGGTTCAATCAAAAAAAATATTCATATTAAATTTATACAATCATGTTAAAAATTGAAAATCTTTCAAAAATTTTCCGCACGGAAGAGGTGGAAACAACGGCATTAAACAATGTCTCGATTCAAGTAGAAAACAGCGAATTTGTCGCTATCATTAGATATTTTCTAAAATAAACGTAAATAGTACAGATATGAACATTTTTAATTCTCACAAACGCAGCCGCTTTTTCCTCTGGGTGAACATCACCGGATTAGCCATCGGACTGGCGGCGTCCATCATGCTGATTCTGTTCGTCGTAAACGAATGGAGTTATGACAGGCATTTTCCCGATTACAAGCGGATTGTGCGTTTAATAACCGTTTA
>JAITMT010000537.1 GCA_031277235.1 Tannerella sp. | reverse complement strand
TTGGGGCATACCTCGACCATTTTTCTGATCGGAATTTTGATGATTCTGTTCAAAGTCAATATCCCCGAAAAGTCGTTTTCCTACTTTGAAGCGGGCGTAGGCTTGATGTTGATTCTGGTTGCCTCCTATCGTCTCTACATTTTTTTCAAGCGGGAACAGCCGTTCCACACGCACAGCCACGAACACGCGGGAGAAAACGAACATCCGCATATTCACGTGCATTTGGACAGCAAAAACCTGCATAAAACTTCGTACGGAATCGGTATTGTTCACGGACTTGCGGGCAGCGGAGCGCTGGTTGTGCTCGTCATGACGCAAATCCCGACCATCGGCAACAGTTTGCTCTATCTGCTAATTTTCGGATTAGGCTCAATCATTGGAATGACGCTGGTAGCGGGCGTTTTCAGCATCCCGTTTTCCCGAAAACTGATCAATTCAAAAATCCTGCGCACCATCCTGGTATTTCTCTCGTCAGGATTGTGTTTTGTATATGGTTGTTATGTGATTTACAGCAATTTAGTCGGTAGTTGATAGTCAGTTGAACCTCGAACCTTGAACTTTGAACCTCAAACCTCAAACTTTGAACCTTAAACTTTGAACCTCGAACCTTAAACTTTGAACCTCAAACTTTCAAACTAAGGCTAATTCTTTTCCGCTCCTCGTCCACTTCGACAACCTTGACGGAAATATGCTGATTCAATTTGACGACGTCGTTCGGGTCATTGATGCGGTGATCAGCCATTTGCGAAACGTGTACAAGTCCGTTTTCCTTGATGCCGACGTCCACAAACGCGCCGAATTTCGTAATATTCGTTACAATGCCGGGCAAAACCATTCCCTCACGCAAGTCGCTAATATCCCGTATGTTAGGATCAAATTCAAACACTTTGATGGTTTCGCGCGGGTCGCGACCGGGTTTGCTCAGTTCGGTCAAAATATCCTGCAACGTCGGAAGTCCCACATTTTCAGTGATATAGTTATCCAAAACAATTTTGCTGCGCAACGATTCATCTTTCAGTAAATCAGCGACTTCGCAATGTAAATCCTTTGCCATCCGTTCGACGACGGGATAACTTTCAGGATGCACCGCCGAGTTATCGAGCGGATTTTCAGCGTTTTGAATACGCAAAAAACCGGCGCTCTGTTCAAATGACTTGGCGCCCATTTTTGCCACTTTCAAAAACTCCTTTCGCGAGCGGAAAGCGCCGTTGGCGGAACGGTAATCCACGATATTTTGCGCCAGAACGGGACCGATTCCCGAAACATACGTCAGCAGATATTTACTTGACGTATTGATATTTACGCCTACTTTGTTCACGCAAAGTTCCACCGTTCTGTCGAGCGCTTCTTTCAATGCCGTTTGATTCACATCATGCTGATACTGACCGACTCCAATAGATTTCGGATCAATTTTCACCAGTTCCGCCAGCGGATCCATCAACCGGCGACCGATCGAAACCGCGCCCCTGACCGTAACGTCGTAGTCGGGAAATTCCTCGCGCGCCACTTTGGAGGCGGAATAAATGCTCGCGCCGCTCTCGCTGACACTGAATACCTGCACTTTACGGTCGAATTGAATACTTTGTATCAGCATTTCCGTTTCCCGTCCCGCCGTCCCGTTTCCTACGGCAATAGTCTGTATATCAAACTGTTCTACCAGATGAGCCAGTTTCTTGATGGAGCCGGTATAGTCGCGATGCGGCAAATGCGGGTAAATGTTCTCATTATGAAGCAGATTACCCTGTTCGTTGAGGCAAACGACCTTGCATCCCGTTCTGAATCCGGGGTCAATCGCCAGCACGCGCTTTTGTCCGAGCGGCGGCGAAAGCAACAGTTGCCGAAGATTTTCCTCGAAAATCCGGATTGCCTCTCTGTCAGCCTTTTCCTTGCTGGAAGCGGCAAATTCGGTTTCGATGGAAGATTTCAGCAGCCGCTTGTAACTGTCTATGACAGCGGCTTTTACCTGTTCGCCCGAAGCATTTTCGGTTTTCACGTAATATTTGATCAAACGTTCCAGAACGCGCTCTTCGTCGGGCGAAATGTCAATCCGCAAAAATCCCTCCGTTTCGCCGCGCCGCATCGCCAGCAACCGGTGCGAAGAAATGCGTCTCAACGGTTCGCCGACCTCAAAATAGGTGCGATATTTGTCGCCTTCCCGTTCTTTTCCCTTGATGACTTTGGAAGTGATAACTGCCTCTCTTTCAAATATATTACGCACAATATTCCGTACCGCAGCCGTCTCGTTCACCCATTCGGCAATGATATCGCGCGCGCCTGCCAGCGCATCGTTTATCGTGGGAACGGCGTCCGTAATATAGGAGTGGGCAACGCCTTCCACGTCGTCCGTTTTTTGCGACATGATGATTTTTGCCAGTGGCTCAAGTCCTTTTTCCTTAGCGACTTGCGCACGCGTGCGGCGTTTCGGTTTATACGGCAAATAAATGTCTTCGAGTTCGGTTGCCGACCATGTTTCGTTGATTTTCGCCTTCAATTCGTCGGTCAGTTGCCCCAGTTCTTCGATGGTGGAAAGAATCGTTTCCTTCCGTTTTTCGATTTCCTGCAAACGCCTGTATTCATCAGCGATTTCGCCGATTTTCACTTCGTCCAGACCGCCCGTCATTTCTTTCCGGTAACGGCTGATAAAAGGGATTGTAGCCCCTTCGTCAAGCAGTTGAAGCGTGTTTTCTGCCTGATGTTCCGATATTTGCAACTTTGTCGCAATCAATGTGGGAAATATATTATTCATAGTGAGCGCAAAGATAATTATTTTTAATGAATACTCAGTGTAATACCCAAACTTCTTTTCAATCCTGACAGGATTTGAAATGTTTGTATTATCCCATCGGGATTACATATTTATAGCAATGAATATACACGTTTTTATTCGATCCCGTCGGGGTCGTACGGGTATTTTGCAACATCAATCTATAAATATATGACCGCCTTGCGGTCGAGAATGGTGGCAGAGGTCCCAATGATGTAATTTTTGCTTGCAATTATTCAGAAAATACCACTTGCGTACAGTTATTCTACCCTTCCGAAGGAGGGGAATTACGCCGAAGGGAATTACGCCGGATGGATTCCCCTCCAAGGAGGGGTGGCGCGGAGCGGCGGGGTGGTTCATCCCGTCTTTTTTTGTCTGAACCATGATTTACAGGATTTTTACGATTTGCAGGATAAAACCATACGGGCAGACACGCAGGTCTGCCCCTACATCGCATCAATTTTCCGCACCCGTAGGGGCGTATGGCATACGCCCAACAATTACAACAAAAAAATGAAAAATTAGGGCGTATGCCATACGCCCCTACGGGTACACCCGACGT
>JAITMT010000531.1 GCA_031277235.1 Tannerella sp. | reverse complement strand
CAATATTGGATTTGTCAAAATATTCGCGTATTTTTGTACCAAAAATAAGCATATTTATGATTAATAACGAATTGATAAATCCGAAGAGTATCGTCGTGATTGGCGGCTCGAATAACACGGCGAAGCCGGGCGGTAATTGCGTAAGAAACCTGATTAACGGAAAATTTAAGGGCGAGTTATACTGTGTAAATCCCAAGGAAACAGAGGTTCAGGGATTGAAATGCTATCGGGACGTGTCCGAAATTCCGGATACTGACCTGGCAATCATCTCCGTTCCGGCGCGCCTTTGTCTGGAAACTGTTACTTATCTTGCAGAAAACAAGCGTGTTAAGGCATTCATCATGTACACCGCGGGTTTTGGCGAAGAAACCGAAGAAGGCGGCGAAATGGAAAAAGAGATCGTGGAAACCGTAAACAGAGCCGGCGCAAGTTTGATAGGTCCGAACTGTATCGGGATTCTCAACCGCTACCATCACAGCCTTTTCACGCTTCCGATACCGGAAATGGACCATTTCGGCGTGGACATGATTTCTCAATCCGGCGGAACGTGCATTTTCCTGATGGAATCGTCCATCCGCATGGGTTTGCGCTTCAATTCCGTGTGGTCTATCGGCAACGGTTCACAAATCTCGGTCGAGGATGTGCTGGAATACATGGATATGAATTTCAATCCCGTAACCGATTCAAAGATAAAAATCCTTTATATTGAGAGCATTAAAGACCCCGACAAACTGCTGGAACATACGACTTCGCTGATTCGCAAGGGTTGCAAAATCGCCGCGATTAAAGCCGGTTCGTCCGAGTCGGGAAGCCGTGCGGCGTCGTCCCACACGGGCGCCATGGCAAATCCCGATTTGGCGGTGGAAGCGTTGTTTCGTAAGGCGGGCGTGGTGCGCTGCTACAGTCGCGAGGAACTGGCTACGCTCGGCGCCGTTTTCACACTGAAAGAATTGAAAGGCAAGAATATAGCCATCGTAACACATGCGGGCGGACCTGCCGTCATGCTCACCGACGCCCTTTCAAAAGGCGGCATGGAAATTCCGAAACTGTCGGACTCTCCCATTGCCAAGAAATTGAAAGAAAGCCTGTTACCCGGATCCGCGGTCAGCAATCCGATAGATATTCTCGGAACCGGCGAGCCGAAACATTTGGCGCTGGCAATTGACTATTGCGAAAAGAAATTCAAGGAAATAGACGGCATGGCGGTGATATTCGGCAGCCCCGGACTGACGCGCGTTTATGAGGCTTACGAGGTGCTGGACGAGAAAATGCGCACCTGCACAAAGCCGATTTTTCCGATTCTTCCGTCCGTAAGTACGGCTTGGGACGAAACGGATTTTTTCGTGAAAAAGGGACACGTCAATTTCAGCGACGAAGTGGGTTTGGCGACAGCGCTGACGGCAATCCTGCAAACGCCCCATCCGCTGCCTAATAACCTCGAACTGAAAGGCGTTGATATTCCGCTGATTCGCAGAATCATAGACAATATTCCCGATTCGGGATACATTGAGCCGAAATATGTGCAGCAACTTTTCAAGGCGGCAGGTATTCCGATGGTCGAGGAGTTGGTTTCAGACCGGTGGGAGGAGATTCGCGAGTTTGCCGAGAGAATCGGCTATCCTGTTGTGGCAAAGGTTGTTGGACCGGTACACAAATCGGATGTCGGCGGCGTGGCGCTCAATATCCGTTCCGAAAAACACCTGGAAATCGAATTTAACCGGCTGATGGAAATTCCCGACGCCCGTGCCGTGCTTGCGCAGCCGATGTTGAAGGGAATGGAACTGTTTGCCGGCGCGAAATATGAAGGTCGCTTCGGACATGTCGTGCTTTGCGGTTTGGGCGGTATTTTTGTGGAGATATTCAAGGATGTGGCTTCGGGTCTGGCGCCGCTTGCCACCGAAGAAGCGTTGTCCATGATACGTTCGTTGCGCGGTTACAAAGTGTTCAAGGGCGCACGCGGGCAGGAAGGCATTGACGAAAACCAGTTTGCCAAAATCATTGTGCACCTTTCCGCTTTGCTACGCTTCGCTACCGAGATTAAGGAACTGGATATTAATCCGTTACTCGCCACTCCCAAAGGTATTATCGCCGTTGATGCGCGGATCCGGATTGAGAAATGAGGGAAAGGGATTTGATTGATTTTTTCGCTCGCGCCGATTTGTAATCGGCGTGTATTTTCATCCTAAAACAGAAATCTCAACAAGTCCTTTTTTCACCGGCATAATCGGCAGCGCTCCGCAGTTCTATTGGAAGTGAACTATTTATTTGGTAGAAAAAAGATTGTATCAACCTCACAACGTGCTGTTTTACGGAATGCATCTATTCTCCAGGAAAAAAAGTCATCGCCCCATGAATGACGATGACTTTCAATTCTTTGGGGGGGACGGCTTTCATCAACAGAATGCCCATTTTTTTCTTTTTCCCTCCGGGCAACACTTCTTCTTCCTTCTTAAAGTGCTGATTGGCATTCCAATGGTTCATAGCGATTAACATACTGTCGAATTTCGCACGGGAAGCCATTTCCTTCAAGGCATCGGCGTTGCCGTGACCGGAAAATCCGATGAAACAGGTAACTTTTTCTTCTTTCATTCTCAGGAAAATATCAATCAAATGTCCTTTTTGGCTCATCTGATACACATCCTCCATTGATTTCACATCGTGAATTTTCAACATATCCAGCCGGTTTGTGCCTGACAGCACATTACTACAGTCTGTAAACAACATTTTTCATCCTATTTTGATGCAGTTACCTTTTTCTGCCTGCGGAAAAGATGTTTTTGTTAAAAAAACTTTTATCTTTGCAGAAAATATGAAAGTTTTATCAAACAATAATTTTCCAATATCCCTTCCTCTTGCGGCTACAATCGGTTTTTTCGACGGAGTGCACGGAGGACACCGGTTTCTTTTGCGCGAATTGAAAAGTATCGCGGAAAAACGCGGTTTGCCGACTGCCGTCATCACATTTCCGGTGCATCCACGCATTGTGTTACAGTCTGATTATCAGCCCGAATTGCTGAACACCCGCGAGGAAAAAATAGAATTGCTTTCCCGGACAGGTATGGACTACGCTATCGTGCTGGATTTCAACCGTTCCATGGCAAAAATGACGGCGCAGGATTTTATCCGGGAAATATTGCACGCAAAGATGGACGTTAAAACTTTGCTCACGGGATATGACCACCGTTTCGGGCATTTGCGCGCCGACGGATTCGAGCAATACAGGGAATATGGCGCCGCGTGCGGAATGGAGGTGATTCAGGCGACTCCGTATCTTGAAAACGGTATAACGGTCAGTTCGTCCAAAATCAGAAGTCTGCTTCACGCAGGCGATATTGCCACCGCAAACGCCTTGCTGGGCTATCATTATACAATTGAAGGTCTGGTAGTTGAGGGCAATCAAATCGGTCGCACCATCGGTTTCCCGACTGCCAACATCCGCACGGACAATCTCTACAAATTAGTGCCAGCTTTCGGTTCCTATGCGGTTTGGGTGACGGTCGGTAAATTCCGGTATAAGGGAATGTTGTATATCGGTACCAAACCGACTGTAAATAAGCGAATTGAAACATTTATCGAAGTCAATATTTTCGATTTCTCGAAAAATATTTATAACATGCACATTACGATTGAGTTTGTGGATTTTATACGGGCTGACAGGCAGTTTCTTTCTCTGGATGAGTTGAAAAGTCAGTTGGAGAAAGATCGGGAGGCGGCGTTGGCAAGGTTTAAAGTTTAAAGTTCAAAGTTTGAGGTTCAAAGTTTAAGGTTTTTAGTGATGGAAAATTTTTATGACGCGATTGATATTTTGAAGGGAATGATTCGGATTCCTTCGTTCAGCCGGGAAGAAAAGGATGTTGCTGATTATCTGCAAAATATGTGGATGAACGATGGCTTTTCGGTACACCGGCATCTCAACAACTTATGGCTGATGACGGAAACGGATTCTGCCAAACCTACGTTGTTGCTTAATTCCCATATAGATACGGTACGTCCGGTAAGCGGCTGGACGTCAGATCCTTTCATACCGGATGATTCGGAAGACGACCGATTAACCGGTTTGGGCAGCAATGATGCGGGCGCTTCGGTTGTGTCGCTGTATGAGGCATTTAAGATATTGTCTCAAAAGGAACAGCCTTATAATCTGATATTTTTAGCATCGGCGGAAGAAGAAATTTCGGGAAAAAACGGTATTGAAAGCGTCTTGCCGCTGTTGGCGAAAATTGATTTTGCGGTTGTCGGAGAGCCTACGGGAATGCATCCCGCAGTGGCGGAAAAGGGATTGATGGTGCTGAATTGCACGGTAACCGGCAAGGCGGGACACGCGGCGCGCAACGAAGGCGACAATGCTATCTACAAGTCTATCAGGGATATCATTTGGTTTGAAGATCATGGTTTTAAACGAAAAAGCAAGTTACTGGGCGAGGTTAAAATGACCGTAACGCAAATTCAGGCGGGTACGCAGCACAATGTTGTCCCCGACAAATGTACGTTTGTGGTTGACGTGCGTAGTAACGAACTGTATTCCAACGAAGAACTGTTGCAGGAGATTCGCGAAAACGTCCGCTGCGAAGTGGCGGCGCGTAGCCTGCGGCTCAATTCTTCGCATACGGACGTGGAACATCCGTTAGTGAAACGCGCCGTCCTGCTGGGTAAACAGCCTTTTGGCTCGCCCACGTTGAGCGACCAGGCGCTGATGCCGTTTCCCTCCGTCAAAATAGGTCCCGGCGATTCGGCGCGCTCGCACATCGCCAACGAATTTATCCGTCCTTCCGAAATTCGCGAAGCGATTGATATTTACATACATCTGCTGGACGGAATC
>JAITMT010000486.1 GCA_031277235.1 Tannerella sp. | reverse complement strand
GCACGGGGGCTCCACCTCTTCCCATTCCGAACAGAGAAGTTAAGCCCCGTCACGCCGATGGTACTGCGCAAGCGGGAGAGTAGGTAACCGCCGTTTTTTATACAAACGCGCCGCAACGGATAATACCGGCTGCGGCGCGTTTTGTGTTTATGCCTTTTGGGGGTATTCATGAAATATTGATACTGTTTGACCACCACTTTGTGGGTATTAAGCCAATTCCTCTAAAATATCTGGCAGTTTCAAAAAAATTGGTACAAATTTTTTGTGAAAAAGGGCGTATATCTGGTATAGATGAATATAGGAAAAATCCCTGAGAAACAGGGTAAATTACCTGAAATCATTCCTTTCCTGGCGGAAAGCGAGGGATTCGAACCCCCGGTACAGTTGCCCGTACACCGCATTTCGAGTGCGGCCCGATCGACCACTCCGGCAGCTTTCCTTTTTCAAAAACCGGGTGCAAAGTTACAACATTTTTTTGCGTAATTCAAAATCGCGCCCCAAATATTTTTCGCGTACAACTTCATTTTCGGCAAGTTCTTCGGCAGTGCCTTGAAACAGCACTTTTCCTTCAAACAGCAAATACGCTCTGTCAGTGATACTTAACGTTTCATGAACATTATGGTCGGTAATCAAAATACCGATATTTTTATGTTTCAATCTGCCTACAATCGTCTGAATATCCTGCACGGCAATCGGATCAACGCCTGCAAACGGTTCGTCGAGCATGATAAATTTCGGGTCAATAGCCAGACAGCGTGCGATTTCAGCGCGGCGACGCTCGCCTCCCGAAAGCCGGTCGCCCAGATTTTTACGCACCTTCTGCAAGCCAAATTCCTCGATAAGACTTTCCATCTTTTCACGCTGATAATCAATCGGTTTATCGGTCATTTCGAGAATTGCCCTGATATTGTCTTCGACCGTCATTTTACGGAAAATCGAAGCTTCCTGCGCCAGATAGCCGATACCCTGGCGAGCGCGCTTGTAGACGGGAAAATCGGTAATTTCCGTATCGTCCAGAAAAATTTTTCCGTTATTAGGCGTAACCAATCCGACTGTCATATAAAAAGTAGTCGTTTTGCCGGCTCCGTTGGGACCCAGCAAACCTACAATTTCACCCTGCTTTACATTGACAGACACGTGATTAACGACCGTACGATTGTGATATTTTTTCACCAAATCTTCCGTCCGGAGCATCATTTGTTTTTCTTCCCTGTTTTCCATATTTGGCGCAAAGATACGAAAAAAATATATGAAAAAAAAGGACTGTATGAAAAGTACGCCGGTAGTTTCAACTATTTGTTTGATTTCTTGACTGTTAATTTTATCAAAATTTGTTTTCTCCGAAATATACTGTCTGACAGGTTTGTTTGTATTTTCAATGAGTCCCTTCTCCCGTGAGGAATAGGAATGTGTAAAAAATACACCGGTTTTCAGAAGTTTAGATATATTTTGATGATCTGCAAATCCGGTTCCGTTGCCGGTGATAATGGAGTGAACACTGTCCATGAAAGCCTTCAGCATACGGACAGCTACTTTTGCCAGTTCTTTTGTATCTTTTCCATGATTATCATGAATTACTCAATAATTTTGTAATTTCGAAATCCCGTCTCATGTGAATTGGGACGGGATTTTTTTTTGTTTGGCTCCGGTCGGATTTCTCCGGTGAAACAGCCCAATCTCATTCTTTTTGAGCATTCATCATACTTTTCACGGATTACAAATTTGTTACAACTGGAAAACCAAACTTTTGCAGCCTTATCTTTTGTAATAAGCAACGATGCTTGCCTTGGCTAACGTGTTAGCCCAGAGGTTGAAACCGACAAATGCAGGCGATGCATTTTCATCAAGTCCCAGTTTGTCCGTTTTCAGCGCATGTACCGTAATGATATATTGGTGAAATCCATGACCTTCCGGCGGACAGGGACCACCATAACCCTTCGTTCCGAAGTCCGTGATACTTTGAACGGCTCCCTTTGGCGCCAAATTCAATTCAAGATTTCCAGCACTCGTAACCAGTTCGTTGACGTTTGCCGGAATGTCGAAAACAACCCAGTGCCAAAATCCGCTACCTGTCGGAGCATCAGGGTCGTACATCGTGACGGCGAAACTTTTTGTTCCTTCGGGGGCATTTTTCCAGCTCAATTGGGGAGATTTGTTTTCGCCTGCGCAGCCAAAACTGTTAAATTCCTGCTTTTTAGTGATTTCTCCTCCCAAGTCGTTGCTGGACAGCGTAAAAGTCTGCTGTCCGAACAGCATTGCCGTGAAAATGAAGGACAATGCTACAATTAAATTTATCTTTTTCATATTTTATTGTGTTAAAAAAATTTCGACAAAGATACGATATTTTTTATTTTTCAGGAAATCATAAAAAAAATCCATACCTTTGTAGCGTACTTGAAAAAATAAACGACAAAAAGTATGAAGACAACAGTATCAAGCCGGAAAAACGTGGCTCCGAAACATGAAAGTCACGGCGAATATGAATACCTCAAATACTTGATTCTACCGAAAGAAGGGAATCAATGCACGGTTGCCATCATGGAAATTCCACCCCTGAAAGCAGCCTTTCCGTATCACTATCACCTCGGCATAACAGAGGTTTTCTACATCATTTCGGGGGAAGGCACGGTCAGAACACCCGAAGGCGAACGTAAGGTTGCGGTAGGCGATATCATTGTTTTTCCGCCGGGAGCAGCCGGAAGTCATAAAATACAAAACACCTCATATACAGAGCCTTTGCGCTATGTTGATTTCGACACGACTTCCCAACCGGACGTAACGGTTTACCCCGATTCGGGAAAAATCGGTTTGATACAGGGTGGAAAATTAACCCATGTTTTCAAGGAAAACAGCGCTGTAGGCTATTATGAAGGCGAATAACATATTTATTATATAAACAAAATTTTATCAAAAACTATGGAAAACAAAATTTCAAGACGTAATTTTATCGTCGCCTCCGGTGCTCTTGCCGGAAGCGCGCTGCTCAATCCTTCGGAGGCTTTGCAAGCCGCCAACACAACCGTTTTATCACCCCGACAAACCGGAAAGAAACTTCGCATCGCCCTCGTCGGCACGGGACACAGAGGCTCGGGCATGTGGGGAGAAGATTTGGTAAAACGGTATTCCGACCGCCTCGTTTTTGTCGGTTTGTGCGACGTCAATCCCGGACGGGTGGAAACATCCAAAAAGATGATAGGCGCTGATTGTCCGACATTTACGGATTTCGACAGGATGATGAAGGAAACAAAACCCGACTTGCTGATTGTCTGTACGGTGGATGCCACGCACAACGAGTTCATTGTCAAGGGGATGGAATACGGTGCAGACGTGCTGACCGAAAAACCGATGACTACCGACGAAACCAAAGTGCAGCAAATTCTTGACGCCGAAAAACGCACGGGCAAGAAATGTCGCGTAACATTCAACTATCGCTATTCTCCACACCGTGCCAAAATGTGGGAACTGCTGCGTGCAGGCGAGATTGGCGACCTCACGTCCGTTGATTTTCACTGGTATCTCGACACGTCGCACGGCGCCGATTATTTCCGCCGCTGGCACAGGCTGGTGGAAAAGAGCGGCTCGCTGTGGGTGCACAAGGCAAGCCATCACTTCGACCTGCTTAACTGGTGGATTGACAGCGACCCCGAGACCGTTTTTGCACTCGGAAACCTTGATTTCTACGGTAAAAACGGCAAATTCAGAAGCGAATCCTGCCGTACCTGTCCGCACAAAAAGGAATGTAATTTCTTCTGGGACATTACAAGAGATGGAAGACTGGTCAAGTTATACGTTGATAACCAGCAATATGACGGTTATCTGCGCGACGGTTGCGTATTTCGCGAAGACATCAATATTTTCGACAAAATGGAGGCGTCCATCAAATACAAAAACGGCGTTCAGGTATCGTATTCCTGCACCACCTATTCGCCCTACGAAGGATACCGCATAGCTTTCAACGGCACGAAAGGGCGCATTGACGCATGGATTGAGGAATCAAAACCGCGTACCGACGCCAACTACGACGAGATCGTTTTGTTCAAAAACTTCGGCAGACGACAGTATTTCCACATTCCCTACGCGACTTCCGGACATGGCGGCGGCGATGTGCTGATGCAGGATCAAATATTCCTGCCCGACGTGCCCGACCCGCTGAAACAGTGCGCCGGTACGCGCGACGGAGCATTCGCCTGTCTGATAGGCATCGCCGCCCGCAAAAGCATCTACGAGCAAAAAACCGTCAACATCGCGGATTTGACCACCATCCAGCCGCAGGCTCAAAAGGAATATTTGCGGGTGTTGTGATTTTTTTAATTGAAAGGATTATTTTTACGGTGTAAACCTGAAAATATATTGATTATGAACAATTTTATTTTTTAACAGTATGTCTTTAATTTTAATAATAATTGGAGTATGTTTAATTCCCACTGCATTTGCTATTAAAAACAAAAAAATCAGAATAGTTTTGTTGATAATTGCAATAATTATAGTGTTATTTGCATTTGGCTACAGGATGGGTGCTGACAGAGCAGCAATAGATTCATTGACAAATTAAAACTTGGATTTTCAAGAAAAAAATCTGTCAATACCGTGGATTTGACTACCATCCGTCCGCAAGTGAAGAAGGAATATTTTTGGATGCTGTGAAAATCACGGAGTGATTTTTTATGGGAAGATGGGAAAATAATTTCGTTTATCTGTTTAGAAAGAGCGAGATGTATTTACTGCTCTTTTTGAACGTTTTATCTAACGATTTCTTAGGCTCTTTTTCAAGACCGGAATAAAAATAACTTTCTAAAAAGGCTTGCGGTAACAAAAAAAATGAATACATTTGCAATCATAAATTTGGACATATGGAACAATTATCGATCGTAGCATTTTTATTTTTCGCTCTGTATGAGGGACTTACCCATTCATTTGAAGCCGATCACATTTTGGCGGTAACAAACATCGTATCGCAGCGAACAAAAATTTTTCCGGCTTTGAAAGACGGTATTTTTTGGGGATTGGGGCATACCTCGACCATTTTTCTGATCGGAATTTTGATGATTCTGTTCAAAGTCAATATCCCCGAAAAGTCGTTTTCCTACTTTGAAGCGGGCGTAGGCTTGATGTTGATTCTGGT
>JAITMT010000470.1 GCA_031277235.1 Tannerella sp. | reverse complement strand
CACAAAATTACATCATTTTTCGCTTGCGACACCCATTTGGGTGCCTCGGAATTTTTACCCACCTGAATATCAGACATTTGAAAAATTAAGACTGAAATGTGTCGAAGTCAGGAATAAATGACATGATAAAATTTTTCTAAAAATATTCGGGACTACAAATGACTTTTGTTACTTTATCAATATCCCCTCCAAATTTCATAATACTATGATTATTAGAAATATAAAATTTAACCCACACATGATTTTAGGCATTTAGAGGCTGTTTCGAGATTGAAACAGCCTCTTTTTTTTGTCCGTGAGCGAACTGTAGCGGTACAGAGAGGTTCTTTTTAAATCGTCCGTCATTCTGCATCAAGCGCAGAATGTCGAAGCGGGACGCTTCCCGTTCCCTTTGGTTATTGCCCGATTTGATGCCGGATTGTATCGTACCTCGTTAGCGCTCACTATCGTGCCTCAATAACGTCCACTATCGCACCTCGATAACGCCCCGTATCGAGGCACGATACAAAACGCTCTTATTGAACGGTCAGTTTCCGGTCGTATTCTATCATCCGTGGCTCTTTCAGGGTGATTGCACTGGTTGAAAAACGGGTTACGACGCGCAGCGTGTATTCGCCTGCCGCCAATGCCGGTACGCGGGCGATGATTCTTTTCGGATTGTTTTCGGTCAGGCGACGGGTAACGGGGGCGCTCACGCCGGCGGCGTCCACGAAGAAAACGCCTGCGTCCGGATCTCCGTCAGGCGCTATTTTCAGTTTGTCGCCTTCGATGAGGATGTCGTCGCCGGCGGTGATGCTGCCGTCCGTCAAGCCGGTCGCTGTGTCGGTTACCAATCCGATGTAGGCGGCGCTTTCCTTCACGCCCAGCACTTCGACGCCGACGGCTGCCAGTGCGTCGCGCATTTCGACGCTCGGCACCGTATCTACCGTGATTTTATGCACGTTCGGGTCGAATTTGGCATTGGCGCCTATCCAGGTTCCGGTTACGCGGGGACTGATATGCACGCAGCCGTCGAGCACGCTGTTGCCCTGTTGCAACAACTGACGCACGATGCGGTCGCGCTGGTTGAACACGCTCAGGAGCGTGTCGTACTTGATTTCAGAACCTTCGTTCACGATTTCACGTGCCAGGTCTTCGTTGCGTTTCGTGTTGCCCGTGGTGGACACATCGGCGATGTAGTCGTTATCCACATCGGCGGTTAGCAGGTTCAGTTTGAGCCATACTTTCCAGTAATGATTTGTTGCCATTTCTTTTTTTATTTACAGTTAATATTTGGTTTTTGTTTGAAGGATTTTTTCCGTTCCCCCCTCTCCCTTTGGAGAGGGGACGGGGGTGAGGTGTTCCCCCGTGTACCCGTTTTCCACCTCTCCCCAACCCCTCCCCACAAGGGAGGGGAACAGGAAAAGAGGGGAGAATTCCCCTCCTTCGGAGGGATTAGGGGAGCTTTCACTGCTCGCGCCGGTAATTTCAAAAAAAAGCCGGACACCGCACTGCTTATGCTTTTCGTAAGATACTCCTGTGTACAACACAATTCGTCCGGCTTTTAATTTAGGTAATTTACACCGACTGTTATTCGTCGTCATTGCGAGGAGGAACGAGGAAGCAATCCGGAAAGTATCCAAGCCTGGATTGCTTCGTTCCTCGCAATGACGTTCAGCGTAAGACTGTGTATATTGGGATATCATACCTTAATTCAAATCGCCCCTCCGGGCAATTGTTAATTCTCTATTGCCAATTGATTTTATTACCAAAGCGGGTTTTGCGTGATGTTCGGATTGGCATTCAATTCAGTTTGTGGTATCGGGAACAGATAATGCTTGGCTTGAAACGCTGCTGCTCCCTGCTTGTCATTTGCCAGATAGACCGTTCTCAACTGCGTCGCATCGGGATACCAGCGTCTCAAATCGTTCCATCTGTTTTGCTCGCAAAACAGTTCCAGCAGCTTTTGGTGCTGCATTTCCGCCATCACCGCATCCGCGTTGGGCAAATCTGCCGACGTTTTGGCAGGCAGACCGGCTCTTCCCCGGATGATATTGATGTTAGCAATGGCTTCGGGTAAATGTCCGTTTTTTATTTGTGCTTCCGCCAGATTCAGCAATACTTCGGCATAACGCATGATGACATAATTGGCGGATGATTCGGGTTTTGCTCCTCCGTAAATAACATTGTCCGTATTTGCCACATCTTGCCACGCATTGGTAAACTTGCGAATCAGGAATCTGCCGACGGTGAGGGTGTCAAAGTTGTAAGTCGGATAGAAACGGGCTATTTTGGAAATGCCTGACTCCCAAATCTCGTCGAACGTGGAGCCTCCGTATCCCATATTTGTATCCTCCTCGCCAAACTCGGAATGTTTCCAGAAAAGAGTAACATACATTCGCTTGTCGAACCGCGTATCGGAACCGGCAGGTCTCTCTTCCTTTACAAACTCGTTGATGAGGAAGTTGGAAGGCACATACTTGAACCATCCGCCTCCCAGGGGAGGACCTATAAACTGCGCTAAAAAATTATAGAATGGATGGTTTGCTCCGTCATAAGTGTATGCGCTGCCGGGAGTTCCGACCGGAGCACACACCCAACTGAACACATCTTCCTGATTAAATTCGTTGAGGCTGGTGAAATTATCCTCGTAATTGGGCACCAAACCGTAGTTGTAGGGAGACTGCTGCAATTTCAGCAAGGTGGATTCCGCCAAATCATATTTGTTTTGTATCAGATAAGCCTTCCCCAAATAAGCAAGCGCCGCTCCGCTGGTAGCCCGTCCCAGTTCGGCGCCGGAGCGCGTTGCGGGAAGACCTGCTGCGGCATCCGTTAAGTCCTGTACTACTGCAGCCCAAACATCTTCTGCCGGACTTTTTTCAATATATTGCAGGTCGGTCGTGAGCGCCGGTTCCATACGCAGAGGCACAGCTCCAAAATTGAGAACCAGCAAATAATTGGCGAATCCACGCAGGAATTTGGCTTCAGCAATGTACGCCGTCTTTTGAGCGTCCGTCAAGCCGGACACATTGGGCGTATTGGCAATGACCAAGTTTGACCTGTAAACAGAGCGATACAAGAGATTCCACATTTCATTTATATCTGTATTATTAGGGTCATTGGTAAAACTGATGATTTGCCATGTGGCCGGTTCTTCGCCCGGAATGGTAAATATATCGTCTCCCAAACCGTTGATATCTCCAAATCCAAACTGCCCTCCAAAATAACCAAATATGGGAGTGCGTAACGGACCGTATGCGGATGCGAGAGCGGCTGAAACATCCTTTTCCGATTTCCAGAAAGTTTCGGATGTCTGTCTGTTGGGATTGACCGTATATAGAAAGTCGTCGCTGCAACTGTTCAGCAGGAACAGAAATCCCGTCAGCAATGTAAATAATTTATATGTTCTCATATTCTTATTGATTTTAAAAGTTAGAAACTGATGTTGATACCCACCTGAATGAGACGGTTGATGGCAAACGTACGGGGAGTATCCTGTCCTCTGTTCAAAGGATTGCCTCCGCCACCGATGTCGGGATTGATACCCTTATACCGGGTAAGCGTAAAGAGGTTGTCGCCCGCAATGAAGATGCGGAAGTTTTCCACGTTGTATCTCTTGAACAAAGATTTCAACGAATATCCTATTTCGGCGTGCCGGAACCGCAGATAGCCGCCGTCTTCCAGCCATCGGTCGGAATTGGGATTCGCATTCTGGTTGGGGTCGGTCAAGATGAAGCGCGGGAAATCGGAATGATTGGTTGGCGTCCAGGCGTTCAGAACTTCGGAGCCAAGTCCGGTAACTTCCGTCATTTTCTCTAACCAGATTCTGCCGGTGTTATATATTTTGTTGCCGGTTACGCCCTGAAACAAAAGGTTCATATCGAAGTTTCCGTAGGAGAAGACGCCCGACAGACCGGCTTCGTATTTGGGAATCGGCGAGCCGACATACTGGCGATCGGCATTGCTGATGGGACCTTCGCCCGTCAGACTTACAAATTTCACGTCTCCAGCAGAGGCATTCGGTTGAAAGCGGTTACCGTTTTTATCCACGTACGCCTCGGCTTCCGCATCCGACTGGAAGATGCCGTCCGTTTTGATAAGCCAGAAACCGCCCAGCGGATAGCCCACTTTCGCCCGACTGATGTCGCCGCTACCGCTGTTGTTGCTAAACTGCTGTGCTCCGCCTCCGACGGTGATGCCCGTCATTTTGTTGTCCAGCGTGGAGAAGTTGAATCCGATGTCATATTTGAACACGTTGCCGTGGTCGGCATAATTGACGGCGAACTCAAAACCTTTATTTTCTACCTCGCCTGCGTTTACGGTAGGACTTCCGGTCAAACCGATAGAAGGAGGTACAGGCACAGCCAACAAAAGACCGGTTGATTTCTTTACATAATAATCTGCGGTCAGGTACAGCCGGTTGTTCAGGAAAGCGGCGTCTAAACCGAAATCGGTGGAAGTGGTCGTTTCCCAAAACAGGTTAATGGGCGATTGCGTTCCGCTTGGATAAATTCCCAGCCACATCGCGTTACCGTTTTGCAGATAATTGGCATTGGCTGTAAGTCCGCTTTGCGTTACGTAGGCGCCGATATTGTCATTTCCCTGTTTTCCCCAACTGCCTCTGAGTTTCAAGAGCGTAACGGCGTTCGGACTGATGGCGCTTTGGAAGAATTTTTCGTTAGAAATATTCCATCCTGCAGAAAATGCCGGATAGGTGCCGTATTGATATCCGGAAGCAAAGACGGAAGAACCGTCTCGTCTCACGGAAGCGGATAATAAATAACGGTAGTCGTAGGCATATTGAACGCGACCGAGCATGGAAACCCTGCGAACGGTAGATGCGCTACCGCCATAACTGTAGTTTGCCGTTGCTCCGCCCAGTGTATATACGCCGTTGGGTAGGCCCTGACCACCCGCATTAAAACTGTTGGTACTGTCTTTCTGCGCGGTATAACCGGCAAGCACACCGATATTGTGCGCGCCGATTCGCTTGTCATAAGTCAGCGTATTTTCAATCATCCATCTTTGGCTGAACGAGGCGGCGTTGCTTATCCGACCTAAATCTACTGTTGAATTTCCGTCTCGATAGGGCTTTATGTAATTGTTGTCATAAGCGCGACCTCTGCTAAGCCCTACATTGAATTTGTATTTTAACTCATCTATCAGGCGTATTTCCACAAAACCCGAACCGCCGATATTGGTGCTGTTGCTCTCCAGGTCATTAGAAGCAAGGATAGACACTACATTGCCCAAATTCTTCATTTGGGGCGTAACGATTCCCCAACCGCCCAGGTCGTTGGTTTCATCATATACCGGCACAACAGGGATTCCTGCCAGCACTACATTTCGGAAACCCGGCTGACCGCCGCCGTCCGGTATGTTCCGGCTGCGGGAATCGCTCAGCATAATGGTTTCTCCTATTTTGAGTCGGCCTTTCTCATAACCCGTTTTTATGCGGAAAGCAGTCCATGAACTGTTGACGTATTTGAATGTTCCCTGCGTCGGGGCAAATTCTCCCGACAGGTCATACGTGAAGTTTTCGGTACCGCCGCTAAAGCCTGCCGAAAATTTGTGGCTGGAACCGGTACGATACACTTCGTCCTGCCAGTTGGTGCTGATGCCGTTCCAGTCGGCAAAACCGTTGATGTTGGCTTTCATCACGTCCGTCCACTGTTTTCCGTCCAGCACGTCAATGCGTTTGGGAACGGATGTAGCGCCGAACGTAGCGCCGAGTCTGACTCTGGGAGACGAGTTTTTCTTGCCGGATTTGGTAGTAATCATAATCACGCCGTTTGACGCGCGCGAACCGTAGATACTGGCGGAAGCCGCGTCTTTCAGGATGCTGACGCTTTCTATGTCGTCCATATCCAACGGTCCCGTTACGATGCTGCCGTCCACCACCTGTAGCGGAGGTGCCGCGCCCAAACTGCCGTTACCGCGAATGGTAATCGAACCGCCGCCGGATTCCACGGAAACGCCGGGAATGCGTCCCTGCAAAGCGCCTGCCAAGCCGCCTGCCCGCGATCCCTGACTGATTTCGTTCATTCTCACGGTAGTTACGGCTGTGCTTAACTCTGATTTGATTTGCGTTCCGTAACCGATTACGACCGCTTCATCCAATTCCTTGATGTTCTCCATGAGGGTAACGTTGATGGCGCGCCGGTTTCCGACCTCTATCTCCTGCATTACATATCCCATCAACGAAAAAACCAAAACGGCTTTCTCGCCGGAAACCTGCAGGGTATAGTTGCCGTTGGCGTCGGTCATAACTCCGTTGCCCGTACCTTTTTCCCAGACGCTGACGCCGACAATCGGCTCTCCGGACGTATCTGTCACCCTTCCGGTAATGACGAACTGTTGCAGAATAGCCTTTGTCCCGACAACGATCAGCCTTTCATTCAGGATTTTATATCCCAAATCGGAGTCCTTGAATAAATAATCAAGAATATCAACGATATTCTTGTTACGCACATTAATTGACACTTCGTCATTCAATGACGAAACATCGTCACTGAAAATGAACGACAGTTCCGTTTGGCGTTCTATTTCCTTGAATACATCGCGCATGGGAGCATTGTCCATATTGAGGTTTAAGGACAAGGTCTGCGCATATCCTACCGCCGTCACTTGCAGTGTGGCAGCCAATAAAAATACCCATGATAGGTTCATAATTAAAAATAATTTATGATGCTTTCCGTTAAAAATATCGGGAAAGACTTTGTTGTTTATAATATTCATAGTATATTTGCAAAAAATTTAAATTAAACAATACAATTCCCCATGTCCACTTCCAATAGATAATGAGGTCTTGTTGAAGAAAAATTTGAGTTTTTGCCGGAACGCTTCATCAGGTCTTCCGGCTTTTGTTTTGTTTAGGCTATCTTCTTTTATTTCATAGGCAATTTGATTTTAAGGTGTTTAACAATTATTGAGGATGAATATATTTCTTATTTTCCGACAGCGTTATTTCCGTGCCCTTGATACTGTAACTGATGGGCGACGACAAGGAAATCGCTTTCAAAACCTGCTCGATAGGCATTTCCTTGATAGCCGCGGTGAAACGGAGAGACTTGATTTTTTCGTCGTTAAACCGGATTTGCACGTTGTATCTCCGCTCCAACTGTTTTGCCAGCGAGCCTAACGGTTCCTGTTCAAACACTAACCGATTGTCTTTCCACGCGGTGATGGCTTCGGTGTTTTTCACTTCCCTGACTTCCGAACTTTTTGCCGGGACGGACGAGGCGTCGGGCGTTGTGGCGTCGGGCGTCGGAGAAACGGAAGAATTTTGAGTTTCGCGCAGGATGGTAACCTTTTGTCCGGGTTCCATTTTGATTTCCCCGTCTAATTCATTGTTACGGATAATCGAAATGGAGCCGCGGTCTAACGTGGTTTCCACGCGGTCGTCGTCAGAATATGCTTTTACATTAAA
>JAITMT010000422.1 GCA_031277235.1 Tannerella sp. | reverse complement strand
AAACCACGCCACACCGATTGTATTTTCTTTTTCTCAACAAGACGATTCAGTGTGTTTTGAATATTGCGATTTGTTAAATGCGGAAACTGCAATTCAACTTCTTCTTTTGAAAAAGTTATTTTTCCTCTTTTTGGTAAATCTTCTACCCAATTTCTTATGTTATTATATTCACTCATTATTCTTGCTTTGAAACCGCAAAAATACACTTTTTTTTTGTATTAACGCGGTTTTAAAGTAAAAAAATTTAGATTTTATTAACTGAAAATTGCAGATAAATTTTTCTGCTGGCATTTTTTTGTTCCCTTTCGTTACAAACACCTCTTTCATTTACACATTGTCCTCAATAAAATGGTTGGGATTTTTGTCCCAATACCTTCGATAGACACGCTCATTCTGTCCGTCAAAGTTTAGTTGATACATTCTGAATATTACGGGGAAATTTTTAGGCTGCCATTGCTCTTCATACGAATAACAATAAGTCATTCCGATATTTTTCATTACATTGCCGCTTCTGGGATTGTTGACATCGTGCGTTGCGGTAATATATGGAATTCCTGATTTTTTCACCTGTTCAACCACCGCTTTACTTGCTTCAGTAATTATCCCTTTATGCCAATATTCTTTTTTCAACCCATAGCCAAAATCATAACTTTCGTCGTCATTCATAGCTACATAGCCTATTGGTAAATTGTCAGATTTCAAACAAACGGCATATCGAAATCCTATCGGTTTTTCGTATGTTTTCAGATATTTTTCCTGTAAACAGTTTTTTGCTTCTTCCAATGTTTCAAATGGAAACCAGGGAAGATATTCATTTACTGCCTTATCGCTCATAATGTCAAAAAATGCTTTTACATCATTTTCAGTAAATCTGCGCAAAATCAAACATTTTGTCCTAATTTCCGGTGTATTGCTCATAACCTTTACATTTTTTTCAATTTCATATTTAATCGCTCGCAGTTTTGTCCCGTCGCACTGTCCCCTGCTTGCAGCCAACGCAGAAGCGGCTTGGCGCAGTTGGGGGTTCAACTGCACACACTTCGGACAACCACCGACGGTCAAAGGACGCACCAAAGTTCGGGCAAACACTTTACCCCCCAATTGCGCCAAACCGCCAGTTAGGTGAAGGCATTTTTCTCAACTTGCAAAAACCTGTTTTGTTCTATTCTGCATTTATTTTTCAATATCGACTAAAACTGACAGGCTTATTCCAGCAACTATTGTAAACCATGAACCTTGGCTCGTTGCCCTACGATACGATTTATGCGTAAGTGAGGCAGGGAAACAGAGTTTACCGGGGCCTAAATTCTTTACAACTTCTAACGTTACAAGAAAGTCACCTTCTATTACAAGATTAAGATGCCGTAAATCAACTGTGATTTTATCCTTTACATCTTCTTTTAACAAATTGAAATAGACAGGATTCGTCAAAATATTTTCAAATTGCATATTCTCGTGTGCTTTATAAATGTTCACCCGGTAAAATACAGTATCGTAAGAACAACTTGCAATATTGATATTTACTTCTTTGAGAAAAGCATTTTTTTTGTTTTTCATTACAACCCCGACTTCGCCTCCATAAATACTGTCTGCACAAGCCACTACCATTTTGTTTCTCGTGGTAATACCCAATGTCTTTTGCTTGATATTCTTCGGACGTACAACTACCTCCGATAATTCATATAGCCATTTTTCAAGATTAACTTTGACATCGTTCTGATTCATAATATCAGAAACTTTAATAGAATAAGATTGATAACCAATACACGAAAATCGCAATGTATCGTTATAATATTCAGAGGATATTTGTAATGTAAACTTACCACTTTGGTCAGAAACAGTACCAATATTTTTACCGACAACTCCAATATTTACATACTCAACAGGTATATTGTTTTCCTTTTCAAAAACTGTACCCGAAATTTCTTGTCCATAAAGCAACATATTGCTGCTTAGGCAAAATAGAAGAATAATATACCTCATAATGTTCTCTTTTTATTGTTATTAACTATTTGGCTCTTAATCGTATTCATTTCTTTTACCGCATTTTGCCAACCGTACTTCCGCCCGCTTGCACCTAACGCCTAAATTGGCGCAAAAATACAACATTTTTTTAAATCTGCAACTCGTTATTTAAAATATTTATTAACAAAAGATTGTTGATAGATATTTATGACGTATTTTGTATTGTCGTTATTGCGTCAATACAAATTCGACAATACAAAATGCGCTATCCCGGTAAGCCTCTTCCGCCGGGCAAGATGAACTGTCCGGCAACAGCTCCCAAAACGAGTGGCTACTCAAAAAAAACGAGTAGCCACTCGTTGCCGGACGAGTAGCCACTCAAAAAAATTGAGTAGCCACTCATTTTCATCCGCTCCACTATACTTTCGTATATTTGGCGGCTTTGAGCATTTCCTGCAATTTCTTGCCGGGCGTAAATATCACGCCTGCTTTCTTTACGGACGTCGCCGTTACTTCATCGGCAGTGGCTTCGCCCGTGCTGCTGAGCGTGATGCGAAGGCTGCCCAAATCGCCCAGACGGATAATTCTGCCCTCCGATAAGCCCGTTACGGCTTCCTCTACCATTCCGTAAAGTACGGCGCGAATGTCTGCACCGTTTACGGTACTCGTTTTTTCGATTGCCTTCGTCAGTGCGTCGAGGCTCATTTCCCTGTCGTGAACAGGATTTGCGTAAAACTTCTTTACGCCGCCGCCCGCTACTCCCGGTTGCGGACGTTCAATTGCTTTAATTTGGATTGACATAGTGATTTATTTATATAAAGTTACTGCAAAAGTAATGATTTTTTTGTATTTCAAACTGTTTTGACCCTGTTTCTGATACTTTTTCTCAATGGATTAGAAATCCACGCTGATGCGAAAATTGAGTTGCCGTCCGGTCAGATAGTTCGGAACGGCGTATTGATTGTTGTAAACGTCTGTTATCCAGTAATATGAATTGGTATTGCTGATATTCAAAAGATTGAAAATGTCTATGCCGAACCAGATATTCTTGAAACTGCTGAAAAACGGTCTGTCCATGATTCTGTCTTCGCCGCCTGCCAACTGATAGGAAAAACCGATGTCCACACGGCGATAAGGCGCTGTACGAAAGCCTCTTCCGCCATTCAATGCCTTGAAAGACTCCCATCCCCGGTTGGAAATCGTAACCGGCAGACCGCCCGCCAAAATGCCTTTCAGACTCATTCGCGCCCGCTTATTGCCGGGGAAGTAATCCTGAAAATAGAGGGAAATGTTGTATATCTGGTCGTTAGGCATCGGAACGGTCAGCGTGTCGCCAATGGTTTGCCTCGACTTCATCAGCGAAACGCTTAACCATGAGTCTGTTCCCTGTACAAACTCGCCAAACAGTTTCATATCCAAACCCATAGCATATCCCTTTGCGGAATTTTCACCGTAATAGCGGACTTTTACGTTATCAACCGTGTACGGGTTGATATTGTCTAACTTCTTGTAATACATCTCGGTAGTGAATTTGAACGGTCGCCCGACAGCCTGAAAATTATAGTCTCCGCCCAAAATAAAGTGCGTGGAGCGCTGCGATTTCAGTTGCTTATTCAAGGTAATGTAATTATTCCCAAATTCATCCGTTTCCGTTACCCTAAGTTCCTTATAAAAAGGAGGTTGATAGTACAAACCTGTTGCCAGACGGAATATCAGATTTTGATTGGTATTGGGAATAAAACCGGCTGATAGTCTTGGACTTATAATCATTTCCCGGTTATAGTTCCAATAACTGCCGCGCAAACCGCCTATCAGCGTAAAAATTCCCTGCGAAGTTCTGAATTTGAAAATATCCTGAATATAAGCCGAATAGCGCTGGCTTTCCAACTGATTATCCGAAAAGAGATTGGAAACGACATTGACCGTCGTACCCGTGTGAGGCAAACTGTAACCCGACGAATCACGACTTTCCCACTCGCTGATTCTGTCCGTAATCAGTTCATACTGAGCGTTTATACCGAATTTCAACGTGTTCGTCGCATTCAGTTTTGTCAAGCCGAAAACGCCAACGTTCGCCACCTGCGCATTCAGCCGGTTGCGTGCATGTTCGTGATACGATGCGCCGCCGAGCGTCGAATAAATATCGTCTTCGGTCGTGCCCGCTTCGGCAAGGTCCTGGCGGTAACTGCCTGTTATATCGTAAGTTTCCTCTTCGTTGCTGTTAAACATCGAAGTTTGAAAACCGTACTGCGCGTTGTCGTTGGCGGTATATTTCAGCGTCAAAGCGCCGAAAAACGTCTGAAAACGGTCGCGTTCCCGGCTGTTTTCAAAAAAGACTTGAAATTTTTGCGGGTTTTTAGCCGTTCCAAACAGGACTTCCTTCGATTTTGGGGTAAAATTGTAATTGTTGATGGACACGTTTCCCATGAAATCCGCCGACAGTTTCGGCGTCAGAGCGTATGTGATATAAGTCTGTAAATCAACGAAATCCGGATTGTATTCTCCTTTCGTATCCAGCGTTCCGAGCAGCGAGCGGGTAGTCTTGTAACGGATACCGGTGATTTGTGTGAATTTTCCGACGGAATTTCCCACGTAAGCGCTTGCTCCCAAGAGACTTGCGGTTACAGAGCCTTCAAAATATTTCGGTTTTTTATACACGATATCGAGCACGGAACTCATTTTATCGCCGTAGCGCGCCTCAAAACCGCCTGCCGAAAACTGCACATTCTCAGTCATTTCCGGATTGATGAAACTCAAACCTTCCTGCTGACCCGAACGAATCAACAGGGGTCTGAATACTTCCAACCCATTGACATACACGATATTCTCGTCATAACTGCCGCCGCGCACGGAATATTGCGAACTCAATTCGTTGTTCGACGATACGCCTGCATACGTAACTACCATACTTTCAATGCTTCCACCCGAAGGATCGGGCAATGTTTTGATCCGTCCCGCATCAATAGATTCCATCATATCCATCTGCCGGCGACTTGCCGTAACGGATACTTCGCCCAAATCGAACGTTATATTGGGCATCTTCACATTAACCCGCATATCCTGAGACAGTTGTGGAATAATACGCTCCTGCGTGTTGTATCCCATACATCTGAATACAAGGACTATAGAATCTCCCGTACTGACATTCAGCGTATAATATCCCTTTTCATTCGTAACTGCCCCCAGAACAGTGCCTTTAACAGAAACTGTAACCAATTCCAGCGGACTGTTTTCCACATCGCGAACATTGCCGTAAATCTTCACACGCTTCACATCTTGCGCCGAAATCACGTTCACATACATTAATATATATAGCAGCGCTAAAATTACTGCACGAATTTTCATATTTCTACTTTTTCTGACAAATAATAAACGTAAAATATTGAAAAAGCGTATATTTGTACAGGAAAAAATTAGAAATAATTATGAAAGACTTTGAATCATTGATCGTTAGCAGGCAAAGCGCCCGAAAATTTACGGAACGGAAACTTTCGCCGGACGATGTGCAAAAAATCCTGCAAGCGGCGTTGCTGGCGCCGACTTCGAGAAACAGCCGGTCATACGAGTTTGTAGCCGTTGAAAATGAGACTGTTCTGAAACAATTGTCGGAATGTAAAAATTCAACAGCCCTGTTTCTGGCGGAAAGCGCGCTGGCGATTGTCGTCTTGGGAGACAGGACAAAATCGGATTGCTGGATTGAAGACGCCTCACTTGCAGCGATTTACATGCAGTTGCAAGCCGAAGATTTGGGTTTGGGCAGTTGCTGGTGCCAGGTCAGAGGGCGCAGCATTATGGAAGAAGATTCGGAACATTATGTTCGCGAGTTGCTGCATATTCCTCATAATTACGGAGTTCTGTGCATTATCGGCTTCGGATACAAAGCGCAGGAAGGTAACTCCGGCAATTTATCCAAACCGGCTTGGGAAAAAGTACATATCGAGTATTTTAACGGTGGTTTTGAACTGCTAATGGCTTGAAAATTTGATAATTGACAATGGACAATTGACAATGAAAAAAGGACGGGTTGTTTTTATTGGGGCGGGTAATGTTGCGACACATCTTGCACCGGCGATGCAGGCAAGCGGTTTTGAGATCGGGCAAATTTTTAGTAGAAGCCTCGGTAGCGCACAATTGCTCGCTCAAAAATTACATTGCAACTGCACGGCAAATATAAAGGAAATAACGCCCGATGCGGACATTTATATTTTTGCCGTAACGGACGATGCGCTGCCAAATCTTGTCCGTCAAATACCTCAAAATTCAGGCGTCTGGATTCATACGGCGGGAAGTATTCCGATGAATATATTTAACGGATATTCAGAACGTTACGGAGTAATTTATCCGCTTCAGACCTTGTCTAAAAACAGGGCAGTTGATTTCCGGCAAGTTCCCTTATTTATCGAAGCCAATCATACTGATACAGAGATTATTATAAGAGAAATTGCAGATTCCGTTTCTTCCATCGTAAATGCGGTTGATTCCGAAAAGCGGAAATACCTTCATCTGGCTGCCGTTTTTGCGTGTAATTTCACGAATTATTTGTATGCCGTGGCTACTGAAATCATTGAAAAACAGGATATTGACCGGAACGTCCTGCAACCGTTAATTGACGAAACCGCCGCCAAATTGCATACGATGACGCCCGTCGAAGCCCAAACCGGTCCGGCTGTCAGAAATGACCGGAAAACGATGGAAAAACATTTGGAAATGATTGAAAATAAGGAAATAAGAGAGTTGTATAAAATGATTAGCGAAAATATTTTAACGCTTCACGCTAAAAATGTAACAATATGATTAACTACGATTTAAAGCAGATTAAGGCATTCCTGTTCGATGTGGACGGCGTATTGTCGGCGAACAAAATTCCGCTGGCGCTGAACGGCGACCCGATGCGCACCGCCAATATCAAAGACGGTTTTGCGATACACCTCGCCGTGAAAAAAGGGTTTGAACTGGGCATCATCACCGGCGGATACACCGAAGCCGTACAAATTCGTTACGAACGGCTTGGCGTACAGCATATTTACATGAGAAGTTCCATTAAAATTAATGATTATGAGGATTTTAAGATGATTTCGGGATTGAAGGACGGGGAAATAATTTATTGCGGCGACGATTTGCCGGATTATGAAATCATGCAAAAAGTCGGTTTACCGGTAGCGCCAGCCGATGCATCGCCTGAAATTAAGCGGATTGCGCGTTACATTTCTCCTTTCAACGGCGGCGACGGCGTAGCCCGCGACGTTATCGAGCAAACGTTGAAAGTGCAAGGTTTGTGGATGGATCGCGAGGCTTTCGGGTGGTGAAATATTTTTTTCTGAAAAATTTGGTAATTTCAAAAAATATTCGTTTATTTGTCGTCGATTACAAATCAAAACGAACTGCTTATGTAGTAAAAACAGAGCGTCATAAGGCGCAACAGACATATTAAAAGACGGCGTTTAACGCATATTCTTACTTCTGAAACTTAGACAATTTCAAACGGAGCACAGGAATAGGTGTAATGCCCGTAGTAATGCGGGTTTATATCTTGTGCAAGGTAGTCTAAGACCTCAGAAGTGGATGTAAGTCCGCTTTTTTTATTGTCCGAATCTGAACAGGAATTATTTATAATAAATTATAAAACAGTCGATTATGAAATTCAGAAAGAGAAATCAAGTCGCTGCAATCAGCGCAAGAGAGATGGAGACCGGAGACCATTCAAACGGGGTGGATTTGAAAAGCCGGATGAGTAGAGGAAACAATTTAATTGTCTGTTAAGGAGTGGACATTAAACAATAGATTATGGATACAAGAAGTAAGTGTAAATGGTGCGGACGCAGGTATGAAGGGAGATGGCTATCCGATTATTGTAGTAACAAATGCGCAAATGAAGCAAATGCAGCAGGCTACTCAAGTGGCTCAAGAACTGGAAAAAGAGGTTGTTTGAAGATAATTATTTGGATTATTATTATCTTTATCATCCTTTCAATGTTAGCTCGTTTGAGTTGAAGAGAATAAGAAGAAAACACAAGTACAAGAATTTAGCAACAAAAATGTAGAGAGTGAAAAATTGAATTTAATCTTGATAATATTACAGAAGTTCAGGAATTCTATCAGAACAACGAAAATAATATCATCACAGCCATTCAATTATATGCAGAGTATGAAGAATATAAATAGGCAGCAGACGGAAAGTATAAAGGCAAATTTATAGTAATGATAGTAATAGTGAGAGAAATACGAAACAGTCTGAGTCACAAAGAGGATTACGGTAAAGTATGCATAGAACTAGGGTAGTAACAATGAAAATCTATTTCAGATAACGCTATCCAAAAACAGAGCAATTTATTTTTCGGAAGATTACTTTATTTATCGAAACAAATCATATTAATACAGAAATTGTTGTGAAAATAAATGATTATAAGGACTTTAATATTATTTTAAGATTAAAGGACGGGGAAATCATCTACTGCGGCGACGATTTGCCGGATTATGAAATCATGCAAAAAGTCGGTTTGCCGGTAGCGCCTGCCGATGCAGCACCTGAAATTAAGCGGATTGCGCGTTACATTTCTCCTTTCAACGGCGGCGACGGCGTAGCCCGCGACGTTATCGAGCAAACGTTGAAAGTGCAAGGTTTG
>JAITMT010000409.1 GCA_031277235.1 Tannerella sp. | reverse complement strand
CACCCCTGAAATATTCCACACAAAGTTTTGTCCGCGACCTGTTTGTCTTTTCAACCTTTACCGGCATATCCTACGCCGATGTAAAAAAACTGACCTGGAAAGATGTTATAACGGAGGATGACGGCAGCCTCTGGATTTCAACCGAACGTCAAAAGACCTGTTTGTTTTCACCTGTTTTACCGGAATCAGTTACGTGGATTTATACAGTCTGAAACACAGTGATATACAAAAGCAGAAGGACGGTAGTTTTGCGATAATCATCAAACGGCAGAAGACAGGTGTGGTGTCCTGTATCCCTTTGCCTCCCGTTGCCCAAAGCATTCTCGACCGATACAGGGATTCGTAATTTACCGGGTGGGGCGGGAAGGTATTCAGGATGCAGACGCTTGCCATGATGGAGAAACACCTGAAAGAGATAGCCAAAGCTGCCGGAATGGACAAACGGCTGACCTTTCACATGGGACGGCATACGTTTGCCACTTCGGTCTGTTTAACTAATGGTGTTCCGATTGAGACGCTCAGCCACATGCTGGGACATTCTTCCATCTACACTACACAAATCAATGCGGAAGTGACAAGGACTAAACTGAACGAAGACATGACAAGACTTGAGAAACGGATTGAAGGAAAATATAAATTGGCGGAAAATGAAAGTAAATAACATAAAAACAATTTATTATGGAAAGAGGAAAATTATTTATGCAAACAATGGACAACGGTTCACATGAAGTCGTTTTTGAGCCTGTAAACGGTAATGTATGGCTGTCTGTCGGCATATCAAATAACGCAGTTGTTTGACTGTTTCACAGGCAAAGTGACAGGTAATATCAGGACACTGTTGAACGGCTCATGGCTGGGGAAGGAACTTTCGGTAAACGTATTCAATAAACTCTATAAATAACAATTCCGACAGACAGGTAGATAAAACCGAGCACGGCACAGTTTTCAATATTCTCAATCAACCGACACAAGCTCAACATACCGTGTATCCAGATTCGTCTTTAAGTTCGGTATTCAGCCTGTTGGACACTCCGGGCTCCGGGAATGATTACAACGAAGAAAACTTTATCCGCGAACATCAGCGCCGGAAAAAGAAAGTCAAAAAGCGGGGCGCAGTCTATAAATCTTCCCCTGAAGGCATCGCAGCATCGTCAAACGCTTTTTTGCTCCAGTAATCGCCATTGGTATATACAAACGCCCGGACATCGGAGGTCTTGTAATAGATTTTCTGACCGCGTTTCAGAAACGGCAGAACACCGCCGCTCCGGTAGCATTGCAGGGTACGGTTGCTCACGTGAAGCATCAGGCACAAGTCCTGATTGCCTAACAGTTTGTCGTCCTTCTCTAAAACATCGTTTGTATTGATTAGGGACTTCAAATCCCCGCCTATTTCCGTTACTTTTTTGAAAAGCCTTTCCATCCACTTTTCAAAATCGTCACTGTCGATATACATACGGTTATCATGCTTTAAACGGTTACGCCAATAGCAGCGCGACTGCCAAAGTAGATATGGAATTTTTGATAATAATGCAAATCAAGACAGGTGGCAGCACTTTGCTTCGAGTTGCTTCGGGCAGGAGGGACAAATGAAAATAGAAGAAGTGATTTTCGCGAGAATTTTTAACAGAATAAACTCAATATCTTCCTGATAAATCTGTCTGTCTTTCATTTCCGGCATGTTTTCTCCACAAATTTTTCCGGTTCAAAGTGTCTTTCATCAAAATCACGTTCCAGTTTCCCGATTTCACATTACCGCCCCATACGCAAACGATGGCGATGTATATTCCCCGTTGCCGAGCCTGCTGCACGATATAATCCACGTGTTTCCAGTAGTTGTATTCGCCGGCTTCATCAATTCCGCTCAGGAAATTAAAACCGTCGGGAAGCGCCGCATCTCCGTAGGCATTCATGGCTCCCGGTGATTGTCGCTTACTTTCAGTTTGCTGTTGTCCCAGGGAATTTTTGAATTTACATTTTCCTGAGCGTGGGTGTTTTCCAATAACAGCGTAAAAATCAATCCCCAGAATAACAGTTTGTATTTCATCTCCATCCAGATTTAAAAAGGTATAAGTCACTATTTCTCAATCCGAAACCAGTCTATCTCCAGTCGTCCTCCGTCGTTGTTGCGGACGGGGCGGATGATGAAGGCGCCCACTTTAGCGCCGATCCACCGACCTTCCCTGGCTTTAAATGTTTTGCCAAGCGGGGTGTACCGTTTGCCGTCGGAACTGTAACTGAAGTTCAGAGTGTTCCCTGCTTCATGGTGATGCGAAGATAGACGGTTACGTCGTTTAACTTGACAGAATCGTTAACCTGTTCGGGCGTGCCGTTGTCGGCTTTCAAAACATTCGACTTGCGACAGAATAAATCCTTCGGATGTATTTTCCATGGACAGTACGCGTAATCCTGTCCCATTACAACCAGTCCTGTCCGCTCGCCCTTGATTTGCGGGTTGGGAACGAAAGTGATTTTCATTGTCGCCGTGAAATCCGGTGCAGGCATTTTTTGCAGTAACAGGTTGGGAATATCCCACAGATTCCGGTAATTGTCCGGGAGCGGTACGGAATACAGGTACAGACAGCCCTTTTCCCGATTGGTAAATGCCCACCATTCCTGTGGATTGGCGTGCCATTGCCATTGCAAACCAAGAGAGTTGGTGTTAAACTCATCGCTTTCGGCAGGTATCGCTATGGATAGGTCTTGCCTACATCAGGTTTTTTCCGGATGAGTACCAGATCGCCGCATCCGTCGCTATCTTTGTCTTCGCCGATCACAGGCCAGTCGTTTTTCCAGATCATGGGCTGCAAATGCACGATTCGACCGACCGTACCGACATCCTGAAAATGGATAAACCAGTCTTCGCCTGTCGCCGTATTCACCTAGCCGCCCTGATGCGGTCCGTTAATGGCTGTCTTTCCCTGCGCCATGACGATTTTCCGTTCGTAAGGTCCGAACACGTTTTTAGAGCGCAAGGCTACCTGCCAGCCGGTTTTCACACCTCCCGCAGGCGCAAAAATATAATAGAACCCGTTCCGTTTGTAGAATTTGGAACCTTCAATGGTCGGGGTCAATGTCGTGACCGTCATAGACGATACGGCTTTCGCCCTCAGCCTGTTTCCCGTCGGGTGTGAGGCGGGTCACGCATAAAACGCTTTTGAAGTTGGCGCGGCTTCCGGCTAACGCATGAACGAGATAAGCCTGACCGTCTCGTCCCACAGCGCACAGGGATCAATCAATCCCTTGTCGGGTTTCACCAGCACCAGCGGCTCCCATTCGCCAGCAGGGTCTTTGGTTTTGGTTATGTAGATACCGTAATCGGGATCGCCGTATATAGATGTAAAACTCACCGCCGTGATAGCAGATGGACGGCGCCCAGATACCGTTGCCGTGCTGTGGACGGGCAAATACCGAATCGGGCGGCAGCTTTGGAACCGCATAACCGATAATTGTCCAGTTGACTAAATCCTTAGAATGCAAAATCTGCAAACCGGGGATGCAGTTAAAACTGGAGGAAGTCATGTAGAAATCGTCGCCGGCACGACACACGTCCAGATCGGAATAGTCGGCGTAAAGCACCGGGTTTTTATAGGTTCCGTTACCCTGATCGGAAACCCAGACTTTTGATATATCATTCTGCACATAAGCGCTTGATAAACTTATAATTAAAGTTAATACAACTAATAATGGCATCTTAATTTCAACTAACAAATGCAACTTTAGGTAGAAAAAAACTCTGCATCGGGGGCATGCCCCCGATGCAGAGTTGGGAAAAATTTCTTACTTTTAAAGTTGACATGAAAAAAGTAC
>JAITMT010000390.1 GCA_031277235.1 Tannerella sp. | reverse complement strand
TTTGCCTGCTGGTGTCGTTTGTTTCGGTCTATTGGCAAAGTTACCGCGCAGCACATGCCAATCCGGTTGATGAGTTGAAGAAGGAGTAAGCCCCCCTCCAACTCCCCCGGAGGGGGAGGGTTTGAGAAGTTCTAAAATAATATTTGTATTTCAAACCCCATTTTCACCCAATTTAATAAACAGGACGACCTCGGTAGCAAAGAGCCGATGGATTATCTTCGCCGTTACCTCATTACCTCATTCTTGTTGGTTTCTGCTGCCATCAACGGAATAAGGTAATGAGGTTGAAACAGGTATCGTATTTGCCTGCTACTGAGGTTTTTAAAGTCTATAGAATCAGGTTTTAATCCGGTCTCACAATTGGAACTTGACAACCCTTGGTAAGGGGGAGAAGAACAACAGATAATTTTCAAATCTTCAAATTTTCAAATAAAAAAAAGGTGTGTACACCAAAAGGCTGAAAACAGGCGTATTTTTTTATGCATCCATTTCTTGGCGGGAAAAGGGACTCACTGAAAAAACCAACAAAACTCATCAGGCAGTATATTCCGGAGAAAATAAATTTCGATAAAAATAACTGTCTATTAATAAATCAGATACAGTATAAATTAAACAGCAGACCGGAAGCCGGATTAAACTTTTATTCACCAAAAGAAATTCTTTCCTGTTTTTGTAGAAACAAGGTTGCATCCGGCAGTTGAAACTATCATGTTAAAGAACATAAAAAAAATGTTTTTTATTCAAAATTTTATACCTACTTTTGTCCCGTTAAACTTGAAGAACTAAATAATGTCTGTGAGAACTACATATTCAAAAGATAAGGATACATTGATAAATCACACCAATTTATCAATGTATAACTCATTGAATATCAGGCATTTACCCCCCCCCCCGAAACATTCAAGTATCTGTAAATCAGATACTTACAGATTCATATCATTTGTTGCTTCCGGTTATTCCGGTAGTAATAACCGGTTTATGTCCATTAACTCATTCAATATTAACTTAAAAATTTAGAATCTATGAAATTTAGAATTATCGGATCTTTTCTATTTATGTTAGTGAGCCTGTACGGTTTTGGACAAGCCAAGACGATTACGGGTGTTGTGAAAGATGCTGCGGACGGTTCCGGATTGCAAGGAGCAACCGTCTTCAACAAAAGAACGCTGCAGGGAATGGCGACCGATGCCAACGGCGAATACTCCATTCAGGCGTCTGTGGGAGATACGGTTGTATTTTCCTTTACCGGAAAAACTTCGGTGAACGAGGTTGTGGGTAACCGCAATGTGATCGAAGTCTCTCTGTATGACGATGCAAATTTGCTCGACGAAGTAACGGTCGTCGCTTTCGGTCAGCAAAAAAAGACGAGCGTGGTCTCGTCCATCGAAACGGTGCGGGCGGCAGACCTGCGGATTCCTTCGAGTAATTTAACGACTGCTTTTGCGGGAAGGATTCCGGGGTTGATCTCCTATTCGACAACGGGAGAACCCGGACGGGACAACGCAAGATTCTTTGTGCGCGGAGTTACTTCTTTCGGGTACAATGTGGATCCACTTGTCCTGATTGACGGTTTTGAATCTACTATGGACGATTTAGCCCGTTTACATCCGGACGATGTTGAGAGTTTCTCTGTCTTGAAAGATGCTGCCGCCACCGTACTGTACGGCTCCCGGGCTGCAAACGGTATTTTAATTATAGAAACGAAAAAGGGTATAGAAGGACCTGTAAAACTCAATGTCCGTGTCGAATCCAATATCTCGACTCCGACCCAAATACCCAAGTTGGCGGACGGTGTAACCTATATGCGGATGTACAACGAAGCCCGGATGACCCGCGACCCTCTGCTGGGACCGTATTACAGCGAGCAAAAGATACAATCCACCATTGACGGGGTGAATCCGATGATTTATCCGAATATTGACTGGTACGAGGAAATCTTCAAGCATTCGACGAACAATACCCGGGCGAATATCAATATATCGGGTGGAGGTCAGGTTGCCAATTACTATGTTGCCGGAGGTTTCGAGCACGAGACCGGACTGTTGAAAGTTGATCCACGAAATAATTACAACACCAACATATCCATCAACCGCTTCAATATCCGCAGCAATGTAACTTTCAAATTGACAAAAACAACGACTCTTGAAACGCAGGTAAATGGACGTTTTGAACGGCAAACCGGTCCATGGGAAAATTTTCTTCCGGATCAGCCGGGAGCTACTACCCGTATTTTCAGCGACGTTATGAACAGTAATCCGGTGGATTTTCCAACGGTCTATGAACCGGATGAAGCCAACCGTTTCACCACCTGGACTCTTTTCGGCAACACGTATGTGGATGGCGGAATGAAATGGAATCCCTACGCTGAAATGACCCGCGGCTATACCGACCGCAACGAAAGTACCATTACGGCTCAAGCTACGCTGAAACAGGATTTAGGTTCCATTATTCCGGGTTTAAACGTGCAATTGAAAGGCGCTGTTGACAACTGGACAAAATATACCAGTACCCGTACCTATTTCCCTTATTTCTATGATCTGGAATCGTATAACCAGGTTACCGGGGAACATACGCTATGGCTGCTGAATCCGACTTCCGGCTCGGCGCACCTGGGTGATGTGGTACCCGGACGAAATGCAGAGTTTAAATATTATTTTGAAGCACGGGCTGCCTGGGCAAACCAGTTTGGATTGCATAACGTTGGCGCTACACTGGTGGGCATCATGCAGGAGCAACTGCTTACAGCGGGAATCAGTACCTCTATTTATGAAACCTTACCCGAGAAAAATACCGGAATTTCCGGACGGTTTTCCTACGACTACGATACGCGCTATTTTCTCGAACTGGCATTCGGATACAACGGTTCCGAAAAATTTGACGGCGACAAACGCTGGGGATTCTTTCCTTCCATAGCCGCCGGATGGATGGTATCGAATGAAAAGTTCTGGGCGCCACTGAAAAACATCGTCAGTACTTTCAAACTGAAAGGAAGTATCGGAAAACTTGGTAACGACAAGATTGCGGAACGCAGAGACCGTTTCTTCTATCTGTCGGATATTGTTACCTATAATCCCGATGCTGCAATCAATCAGGGATATCGCTGGGGAGAATCGTTCATGAATTCCTACGGAGGATATTCCATTAACCGGTATGCCAATCCGGATATTACCTGGGAGACTTCCACCAAGTGGAATGCCGGCGTGGAAGCCTATTTCTTCAAGGACAAACTGAAATTTCAGGTTGAAAAATTCGGAGAAGACCGGAGAAATATTTACATGCTGCGGCAGAATTTTCCTGCCACTGCCGGACTTTCAGCGTCCGTCAGCGGAAATGTCGGCGCCCTGAAAGCCTGGGGATGGGACGGTTCGATTGACTACCAGCATTTTATTACTCCCGAATTTTGGATTACGGGAAGAGTGAATCTGACTACGGTCGACAACAAATACACCCAGTTGGATGAAAAGGATTATCCCGACGAGTATCTGAAACGTTTGGGACATAACCGGGATCAACAGTGGGGCTTGCTGGCGGAACGCCTGTTTGTGGACGAACAGGAAATCGCCAATTCCCCCCGTCAGGATTTTCAAAGCGAGTATATGGCAGGAGACATCAAATACAAGGATATCAACGGCGACGGCGTGGTCAATACGAACGACATGGTGCCTTTAGGCTATCCGACCGAGCCACAGATGCAATACGGTTTCGGTCTCTCCACCGGATATAAGAACTTCGATTTATCCTTCTTCTTTCAGGGAAATGCCAGGGTTTCGTTTTTCATTCATCCGGGCGTCTATAATGACGAAGGGATTGCTCCTTTTGTGGGCAGGAGAAATGCGTTGGAAATCGTGGCGAATGATTACTGGAGCGAAGCGGATCCGGATGTGTACTCTTTCTGGCCCCGCCTGTCAACCACGCCGATTCTCAACAATATGGTGCAATCTTCCTGGTGGCTGCGCGACGGTTCTTTCCTTCGCATGAAGACGATTGAAGCAGGGTATAACTTCCAGAAACTGGAAAACATAGGTCTTCAAAATGTACGTCTCTATGCCACAGTGGAAAATTTATTCGTAATCAGCAAATTCAAAATGTGGGATCCGGAAAAGAGAAGAGCCGGACTGGGCTATCCGCCCAACCGGAGATTCAGTTTGGGACTCCAACTTAATTTTTAACATTTTAAATGGAAATAAATATGAAACAAATTAAAATAATATTATCAATATTAACCCTGTCGGTATTGTTACTGCCATCCTGCGCTAAATATCTGGACGTCGTGCCGGACAATACGCTGACACTGGAAGAAATATTTGCGACCAAGGAAAGCGCTTACGACGCTTTGGCAAAAGTATATAGTTACATGCCTTATGAATCGGATACGCACCGAACGACCTGGAGTTTGGGCGACGAATATGTAGGACGTCTGGATTATAACGACCAAACGGGTAGTTTGTTAGCAATCCGGATAATGCGGGGCTTGCAGTCGGAAACCGCGCCAATTCTGGGATTCTGGTCAGGCTGGAACGGCGCTAAACCGCTCTATCAGGGGCTCAATCAATGCGAAATCTTTTTGAATTACATTGATTTGGTACAGGATATGACCGAACAGGAAATCAATGACTGGAAAGCGCAGGTGAAATTCCTGAAAGCCTATTACGCTTTTTTACTGGTTCAATATTACGGTCCCATCGTGTTGCCTCCGGAAGGCGTTATTGATCCGGACGCCTCCAGTGATGTCCTGTTTCAGCCGCGCACCAAAGTGGAAGAATGTTTCACTTACATCATCAACTTGATGGATGAAGCGATCCCCGACCTGACCGAACGGGCTACGGCAAACAATGCAGGGCAGGTTGACCAGATTGCGGCAAGAGCCATCAAAGCCCGGGTGCTGTTCTTCAGAGCCAGTCCTTTTTTCAACGGTAATCAGGAATATTTCGGCGACTTCTACGACCACGACGGTCAGCCATTCTTCCCCATGCAATATGACGCAAATAAATGGCAGGAAGCCATTACCGCGCTGAACGAGGCTATCGCCCTCGCCGAATCCAACGGGAAAGCCTTATATACCTTTCAGAAAGAACCATACCTGTATGATACCGAGGCGTTTGAGAAAAACAGGGAAAACATGCAGATTTTGTATAATAACCGGATGGTCGTCTGCGACCCCTGGAATCAGGAACTGGTCTGGGGAAACTCCAACATCAATTATTACGGGCAGGGAGAATTGTCTTCTTCCACGAATATGCGCTTGCCGTCGGGATACGAGGGACAGCAAAATACCCCTGAATTTTCCTGGCAATGGATGGCTGCAACCTATCAGGTGATGTCCAGATATTATACAAAGAACGGCTTGCCTACCGATGAAGACTTGACTTTCGACACCGACAGAATGTTCGATATCGTAACGACACCGGGACAGAATGAGCCCGAATATCAGGAGTTATGGGGAATCATGCAGCCGGGTGTGGAAACGATTCAAATGTACTTGGACAGGGAGCCCCGTTTCTATGCCAACATGGCTATTACCGGAGGGTATTGGCGTACCCAGGCATACCGGATGCCTACCATGATGTACCAGGGACAAATCGGAGGATTTAACTCCTCCCAACACACTACGGACTATTATTGCACGGGCATTGCCTTGAAGAAATTCGTACATCCGGAAAACATGTCCGGAGCCTGGCAGAGAACCATCAAGTATCCCTATCCGATTGTTCGCATGGCAGATCTTTATCTGATGAAAGCGGAAGCCCTTAACGAATTCAGCGGACCCTCGCAGGAAGTATATGACTTGATAAACAGAGTACGCAGGAGAGCCGGCATACCCGATGTGGAAACCGTATGGGCAGATGCCACGATCGCAAAAACGGTGAATAAACACCGGACAAAAGAAGGATTACGCGACATCATCCTGCAGGAAAGAGGGATTGAACTGGCTTTCGAAGGAAGCCGCTTCTGGGACATGCACCGGCACAAACGGGCAGTCCGGGAATTTTCGGTTCCAATCTCGGGATGGAAATACGACGGAACTTCGAGTTCGACATTCTTCGTACTGGAAGCCAAACAAACGCGCCGGTTTACCCTGCGTGACTGTTTATGGCCTATTGATTTGAACGAAATGAATACAAACGGCAACCTGATACAGAATCCGGGTTGGTAATATAAACAATAAAAACAGATAGAATTATGAAAATAATAAAATTTATATTGTTTGCACTGTTAATGGGATTCAGTGTAAATTCCTGCAAGGAAGAAGGACGCTATCAACCGGAAGGAGGCGGAAATCCTCCGGGAGCAGTCAGCAACGTAACTTATGAACCGCTGTTTGGAGGTGCGAAACTGTTCTATACAATTCCGGACGATGAAGATCTGTTGCAAATAGAAGCCGAATATGTAAACGAAAGAAATCAAACAATCATGTTTACATCTTCCTTTTACAGCGATTCGCTTTCCATTTTCGGATTTTCGGACATGAAGGAATATACGGTGAACCTGTATGCGGTCAACAGAAACCGGGTTCGCTCCGCGCCAACCAGTATCAGGGTAACTCCCCTGGAACCCGCTTATACCCGTGTGGCAAACTCAATCATTGTGAAACCGGGTTTCGGTTCCCTGGTAGTGGACTGGACGAATGAACTGGAACAGAACATTTATGTATATGTTGATTTCAGTTATACGCAACAGGGAACGACCTACTCGTTCACGACCGTATTCTCCTCCAATCTTGAAACGGACAGACGATTCGTGAATGATTTGAATCTTTCGCAAAGTGAACCGGTTAGCGTAAAGGTAAGGGTGAAGGATATCTACGACAATATCACGGGAGATATTGATAAGGGACAGTTTGTCCTGCTGGAAGATATCGAGATTCCGAAAAGCAATTGGATATTGCCCAATCCGAACGATTCTATCGGAGGCGTTCCCATGTGCTTCGGCGACGGTCTGGAAGGACGGAACAGCAAAGTAATAGATGGCATTATTGACCGGGGCGACAACCTGAATTTTTTGCACACGCAATCGAGGGGACGTACCGGCAGGCAGGCGGATGGAAATATGCCCTGGAACTTTATCATTGATATGGGCGACTATTATGAACTGAGTCGCATCATCACCACCCAGCGCCATTCGGGCGGTCTGGCAAACGTAGATAGAGGGCAATATTACCAGTATGAAAATGTCGGCATCTTCCGTTTATATATCTGGGACGATGCAACCAATTCATGGGAAGGACCGATTAACGAACACAAGATCCTGCAACCCGTAGGGCTTAGCGGAATCGAATTTGTGCGTTTGGGAGAAGCCGGAGATATGGCTTATTTTTATCCGGATGACCCGCAATACACCAAACCAACCCGCTGGTTCCGCTATGAGGCTTACAAGGGTTTCGGCGGCAATTATACGCTGGACGACGCCAATTGCCTCTCCGAAATAACATTATATGGAAGAAGGGCTAACAGATAATTTAAACTCTAAGCATTTAAAGATATGAAATATAATATTTTATTTTTAACACTTTGTACGATTGTCATGTTTTCGTGCGAAGACATGAATGAAAAAACAAAGCAGTACTGGGGAGAGAT
>JAITMT010000341.1 GCA_031277235.1 Tannerella sp. | reverse complement strand
AAGAAGAAAGGCGATTTCAGCAACGACCTGACCGTCCGGATGGATTATTCCTACCGCAAACAGTTGTCGCTGATTCGCAAACTGGAAGATTCCTACACGCAAGCCACGCAGGGAACGGTAACCAGCACCATGCAATTCTCCGCCGACTATACTGTAAGTAGAAGAATAACCCTCAGAGCATTTTATGACCTGCAAATCAACCGCCCGCTCGTTTCCAGTTCCGCCTACCCGACGTCCAATTCCAATTACGGCGTCAGTATTCAGGTTTCGCTGGATCAGTGAGGGGAGCGATTGAAAATTTGAAGATTTGAAAATTTGAAGATTTGAGGATTTTGTTCTCGTGTAAACAATTGTCAATCTTCTATATTTTCGTTTGAAATTTATCAACAAGACTTTTTAACAAGGCGATTTGTTCATCTTTGGAGGCAATCAGTTTTTCATAAACTTCTTTGTTTTCCTGATAAAAATTTTCGATTTTCTGCTGGCAGCAGTTTGTAACATTGTCATTATTATGTTGTTGAAATATCTCGTTCCCGATTTCCAGCAAATCCGAAAGGGGAGATTCCAAAATTTCGGCAATTTTGAATAGACGTTCTACGGTCAATTTCGTATCTCCGGTTTCTATTTTCCGGTATGCCGCCGCTGTAATATCCAAATCAAGCGCCATATTTTCAAAGGTATAACCTTTCTTCGTACGCAAGGATATTATTTTGTTAATCAGTTTGTTAACTTTATTATTTTCCATGTTTGATAAAAATTTTTCTGCAAAAGTAAATATTTATTTCCTAAAAGTAATTTTTATTTCCTAAAAGTAATTGTGAGGAGTATAAAAAGTCCGGACTTTTGCATTCAAAATAAGTAAAATCTGCAAATTAGTTATGATAGAGTTTGTTCGCAATGCTTTTCGCGTGTTAATCTCAATTCTTCTTTGGCTCAACTTGATTGTTTGTACTTTCTTGGGAGTTAGCGGAGGATTATTCTTTGGAAAACTGCTTCCTTTTGTGTATTCCAATGAGATTACGGGTATTGTAATAGGAGGTATATTAGGAGCGTTAATCGGATTGTTATTAAATATCCTTGTCGGGGGATTCCTCGCAACTATTTTAAATATTGATAAGAATTTACAAAAGATGGCCAATAAAAGTATCGCAATCTCCTACAGTGATAAAAAGCAAATCAGTGCTGATGGGATGAAAAATAATGAAGGTTACAAACAAAAATCCGATACGGCTAATAACAATGATGATGCCGGAATACTGCAATATGTAAAATGGAAAAAAGAAAATCCGGATAAAACTATACAGGATTATTATGCTTCAAAACGGAAATAACAGAAATAATCTGTTAGAATGACAATAAAGTCCTAACAATTGAGACGTCCTTATTTTCCTCTTCAAGCAAATCGAAAAAACGGAAAAGCAAGCCGGTTTTTCCCATTCTTTGAGGAGAAATCAGCGCCGTATCACGTCTATTTTCGACGTTTTTCTATAGAATCTGCAACTCTTTTTCCCTGTTGCAAAACAGTTCTTTGGAAGTATATCCTTTAATTATAAACGGGTTATCCATAAAAAATAATTTAAAAATACCCTGCAATATACTACTTGTTTTAGATAATACAAAACAGGTAATTTTTTTACCGAAAATATTGTTCTGAATCATATCTTCAACCGCACTTTCAGTTTCATCAAAATCCACGCAATCCCAATGATAATCAAGGAGAAAACCAGCGATTTGATAATGCCGGGCAATCCGGAAGTCAGCAATGCGGGGTATTTCAATCCGAGCATCCATTGCACGCTGTACCAGGCGTAGGGGATGATGTAGCAGGTCAGTGTAACTGTTCCCGCCGGTTTGATGAGATTGAACCAGTGGCTTTTCTTTTGAATGTCCGTCAGCCAGTAAATGAGCGTGAAAAACGGGAAGAAAATGGCGCAGCAGTAGAAAAACCAGGTCGGCGTAGCCTGAATTTTGGAGATAATCCAGAACTGGTGCGTGATGAGGGCGCCAATCAGCGAGACGATACCCAGCGCCGGCATCACGATAAAAAATGTCCGAATACGCTCGCCGCCGGCGTATTTTTTCAGAAAGACGCCCGTCCAGACGCCCGCCATCCCGAAAGCGTAGAGCGTTGCCTCACTGGGAAATATTTCTGCGAGTGCAATTCCCTTGAAAAGTCCTGCCGCTGAAATAAGCGAAATCATAATGATAACTGCCACGGCAATAGCATTATACATAAGATTGTCGCGCGTAAAAAGGTAAATGGCGGCGCTTGCCAGATACGTCCAGCCAATCAGTCCGAGTATGCCCCACCACTGCGGCGTGAAACCTGCGCCATCTTTCGTTTTGAAAGTCAGCCATAGATATACCAGCAGAAGAATTCCCACTATTTGCATGAATTTGAACAACTTGTCTTTCCAATCGTGCGATTTCGGATACACGCTCCAGGCGAGGAAAAAGCCGAGCGCCATCAGTAAAACATAGACGTTGTACGACAGCCCCGTTTTTTCAGGATTCAAATCGCCGATATTGACGGTGAACAAACCCATAATCAGCAGGATAACAGTCCGTTTCAGAATGTGCATAATGATTTGGACCGTCGTATCGCCTTTTTTGTAGCGCGCGTCTATGGCGTACGGGATAGCCATTCCCATCGCAAAAAGAAATCCGGGAAAAATAATATCCGAAAAGCCGAGCATATCTTCGTTGGCTGCGGCGTGCAACAGCCCGTGCGGAATGTTTTTCAGTCCCGGAATATCGTTTACAAACAGCATCAGGAACATCGTGACAGCCCTGAATACATCAAGCGCCGCAATGCGAATAGTTTTTGTGTTTTCCATTTTTATGTTTGAATAAAAAAAACGTCAATACGTAAACTTCCCTCCGCCCAAAAACTCCCGCAGCAAGGAGGTGCCGGGCAATTCTTCTTCGCGGATGTAGTTGAAATATTTCAGGAAACGCAGCAGACGAT
>JAITMT010000313.1 GCA_031277235.1 Tannerella sp. | reverse complement strand
CGTTTCAAGTGTTTTCTTCAAAATAATTATTTTTTTTATTTCCAAATATTTGTAAATTTGTAGGGCAAAACATCGGGCAAATGAAAATATCTGTTTTACCTTCTTTAGACACAAGACGTATCTTGGCTAACGGCAAATACCCTGTTAAATTAAGAGTTTATTTTAACAGAGCCGATAAGCGATATGATATGGGCATATCGCTTTCCAAAGATGAATTTGACCATCTGCATACTAATAAAAAATTACAGCCTACTTGGTTAAAAATTTCTTCAAAAATAGAAAAAGCAGACAAGATAATAGAATTTTTAGATGAAAATTTTTCTTTCGCTGAATTTGAAAAAAGATTTTTCAGTCCTGTTCAAGTTGCCGTGAAAAGCGATTTGAATATCATTAACCAAATCAACCGGTATATTGAAGTGTTGAAAAATGAAGGGAGCATCAAAACACAGGAAATGTACAAAGCCACCATTCGTCACTTGAAAGATTATCTGCAATCGGACAGTTTATCGCTGGAAAAAGTTACCATTGAATTTTTGAAAGGATTTGAGAATTATTTAAGGGGTAGAGAATTAGCTTCATCAACCATTGGCATGGATATGCGCAATATCAGGCGGGTTTTTAATATTGCTATTTCGGAGAAAATAATTTCAGCCGACCTTTATCCTTTCGGCAGAAACAGGTACAGTCCGCCCGCTTCCCGCAAAGCTAAGAAGGCATTGAGTTTGGAAGATATTAAAAAGCTGTACGATTATGAGCCGATTCATCCAACGGAACAGTGGGCAAAGGATATGTGGTTCTTTTCTTATTCAGCCAACGGCATGAATGTGAAAGATATTGCCCTATTGAAATATGAAAATATACAAGGCGATGAAATATCTTTTATTCGGGAAAAGACTAAAAATTCCACCAGAAGCAATCAAATGGTCATTCAAATATTAATGAATGATGAATTAAAAAAGATTATTGCAAAACAGGGCAATAAAAAACGGCTGCCTAAAAATTATATTTTTAATATTTTGAAAGAACCGACTAACCAACTGCAAGTGTTTAAAGATGTAAATCAGGCAATCAAAACGATTAACTTTCACATGAAGCGAATTGCACAGCACCTGCAACTGTCAAGAGTTCCGACCACAAATTTTGCGCGACATTCTTTTTCAACGGTTTTGAAACGTGCCGGTGTTTCTATTGAAATGATTAGCGAACAATTGGGACACAGCAGTATTAAGACAACGCAAATTTATTTGGACAGTTTTGAGAAAGAACAAAGAAAAGAAATAGGAAAACATTTGTTTGCATTTAAAGAAAATTAGTTATCATTCCTTCATTTATTTTTTGTAAATTGCTCAAAGAAAAAAAATCATTGAATGTTTTTTGAAGATTATACATATCATGCTCAAGCAGTCATTTCTTCAAAACTATTTTGGGAATATGATTTAAAAGGTTTTGATTTTGAGAAAATGAAAAATGTTGTAGTAGAAAGAGTGATTGAACGAGGACGAATGGATGATTGGTATGCGATGCTGAATTTATATGGCGTGAATGAAGTGGTTCAAGTGATTAAAAATTTGCCTTATCTGAATCGAAAAGATGCCAACTTTGTGCAGGCTGTTTTTGATATATCACCTAATGAAATGAAATGTTTACAAAAGAAATATCAACATTGGGGTTGATAATTTATTTTGAAAATATCAATCATCGTTTAAACCTCACCGAATAAGTATTTTCTTTTTCCTGTATGAGTTCCTCCTCCTGTTCATCATTGTCAAGACTATTATCATCTTCATCTTCCAAACTTTTTTCATCTTCAAACCCGCTCTGCTGCTGCGTTTCATCGTTATCCAATTCGATATTGTCTTTCATCAACTCCTTGTTTTCTTCTTTCACTTTACCCAAAATAATTGCATTCACTTCATTCAATCTTTTTTTCAGTTGGTGAATTTCATCCTCAAAATTTTGCAGCGGTATTTTTAAAATTTCCTGCTGCGCGGCTAATTCGTTTTCATATTCAACAATGGTTTCTTTTACTTTTTTGACTTGCGTGGGCAGGTAATAAAAACTGTTCAAAACCTGCGTGGCAAAAGGACTGTCGGCATTGGACACTTTTTTCATTTGACCAATTTGCACATTCAGTTCAGGGTTAAATATTCTAAAACTCGCTGCGCTACTGATAGCATCATTTATCTTTGGTTGCTTATTATACGATGAAAACTGCACTTGTATTTGACATTGATGAATTGAACCGATGGGATAAAACTGACTAAACGCATTTTCATGTTGATTCAAAAAATAATCGTTGTATATTTTTGGGTAAACGGTTGCCATGTTTTGCAGCAATGCCGCTCCCGCTTCTTTTGCTTTGTCGAATACATTATCGCCTATCCGTATTTTGAAAGGAGCATTACTGCGGTCTTCATCGGAAAACAGTTGCGTTTGCTGTTGATAGGTATTGAGTTTGTCTAATAGAATAATATATTTTTCCAGTTTAGTTGTAAGGTCTTCCGCTTTGTTCTTTGCATTGTAAAACCTGCCTTGATGCGAGCGTTGCATGGCAGAGAGTTTGGGTATTTGTTTTTCCAAATTTGCTTTTTCCAAATAAATCGGGTCGCCCGACAATTCGGCGCTCATCGTGCCTAAATCAATCTCTTCGATAATATCGTTAATCGTTCTGGGAATATTATCCGTGCATTTTAATTGCTGAATGAATTTAGATTTATTTGAAACGGTTTTGTATTTGTAAGCGTCCAATGTTTGGTTCACGGCGTAATAATAAATCGTCATTTCATTACCAAAATGATTTTTGATGATTTCATTTCCCTGTCTTATTCCACGCCCGTTTTGTTGCTCCAAATCGGAAGGGCGGTAAGGCATATCTGCCGTATGGATGGCTACGCAGTTTTTCTGTACATTAATCCCAACGCCCATTTTCACAGTAGATCCGAGCATAACGGCAATATCTCCTTTGTTCGCTAACTCATACATCTTGATTTTATCTTTTGCTGTTTTAAAATCATGGATATACACAATTTTTTCTGCAGGAATCCCTGTCTGTATCAATTCATTTTTAATGGCGTCATACGCAATAAAACGGTGGCTGTTGTTTGCTTCGTTGATGAGCGTTTCCACTTCCTGTTCCGACCAATCCATCTGTCCCATTATTTTTGCTTTGATGTGCGACAAGGGCGGTTTGGTTGGCAGTTCTTCAAAATTAGAACCGAATATTTCCAAAAAATCCGTTTCTTCCATCGCGCCGGCACTGCTTAAATATTCATGTAAATTTTCAACCGTGTTCATGGATTTGGGCGTACCCATGTTCAGGAAAATCAGTTGCAAGGAATGAAGATGTTTGGTTTCATCATACAATTTAAAAACATTGTCCGTTAAGGTTTTTATTTTGCTGCCTGCGGGATAGGCGGGATTAATCATTCTGGGATCTAAGGAAAGTTTGGATGCAAAATTCATCGCAAGTAATGAATAAGCCGTTGTACCTTCTCCGTTTTCCAATCCCAATTCTTTTGCAAAAGCAACGCCTTTGCTTTCATTGTATGCCTGTAATTTTTTAATTAAATCCAATTGCAAAGGCGTGGGTTCTATTTTGATTAATTCGTGTTTTTCATTGGGCTTACCCAATTTTAAATTGGTATCGTTGCGCACATCGGCAACGGAACGGTAGTGATTAATCAGTTCGGGCAAATTGACAAATTCACGAATGCGGTGTATTTCTTTAAACTTGCCCATATAATATTCCAAATCTGTGTAATCATTGGCATACACGGCCGCCCATTTATCAAAGGTATCAATGTTTTGCTGTTTTAATTTGGATGGCGTGAGATAATCGAACAATAAAAACAATTCGCTGATGGAATTAGAAATCGGCGTACCGGAAGAAAAGATAACGCCCTTATCTCCTTTGTGTAATTCCTGCAAATAACGACAAGCTATTTTTAAATTGAACGCTCTTTTACTTCCTTTGGGATTGCCCAAGCCTCTGACATTTTTTTTAGAGGTAACGAACGCAAGATTTTTGTACTGTTGTGATTCATCCACTGTTAAAAAATCAATTCCCAATTCTCTAAAATTCAACACATCCCTGTCTTTCTCATAGTCGAGTAATTGCTTTAATTTTTTTTCGTGGCTGTCCAATCTGTTTTGCATTTGCCGTTTTTCGCGCTTGGTTTCTGCGTTGTCAATCTCATCATGGAGTTTTTCCATCGCCTCATTGATAATTTTTTGTTGAATATCCAACGGCTGCGGGATTTTATTAAACTGTTCGTGCGATAAAATAATGCCATCCCAATCATTGGTGGCGATGGTAGATAAGAGTTGTTTCCTGTTCTTTTTTTCAAAATCTTTTTCGGAGGGAAACAAAATTTTCGCCAACGGATAAGCCGTTTTGAAAGTGGTGTATAAATCCGGCACTTGACTTTTTAAGCCAATGATGACGGGCTTTTTCGCTAATCCCAATCTTTTTAATTCCATGGACGTGCAAATTTGAATCAGGGTTTTACCGCTGCCTACTTTATGGTCAAGGATAGTTCCCATCGTGCAGAGATTGCGAAACACGGCATCTTTTTGGTGCGGGTTGAGCGTAAAAAAATTCAATCCGGGCAACTGCATTTTTTCGCCTGCGCCGTCAAAGTTTCTATTGACATTGTTGTTGTACAAATCATTGTAAATATTCTCAAATTGTGTTCTTCGCGCATCATCTTTGTACTTCCAATTATTCCACAATTCTTTGATTTTTTCGCATTGTTCTTTGGCGAGTAAAGTATCTTCATGGTCGAGTTTGACAACTTGTTTTCCATCTTCTTCCACCACATACGTTACTCTCGGACTCACGCCGTTCAACACGTGTTCAAAAATCCATTTTGCATCTCTGCGGCGAGTGTCAAACACAATGGCATCGGCAGTGTTCGGAAATTCATTGATAGAAAATTTATTGATGCTTTCTGAAAAAGGAATGTTCAACTTTGAAATGTCGCCGCCGGCAACGGTGTCGGCAACGAACTGCCGAATCATTTCTTTCGGAATCCATCGGGCATGAAGCGGACTGTCAATATCAAAAGCATTTATTTTTTGCGGCTGCACTTTTTTCAGTTGTTCCACATTGTTCAAAAACCGTTCATCGGAAACAGCCGCCTGTTCTGCCTCCCGCAGTTTTTGCAAAACGTTGCCGGACAAATATTCGTCTTTGGGTTCATAACGACCGGTGGGATTTAAAAATATTTTTGCATCATCGCCCTGTTGCGTTGCCATAATTTCATCCACCGTTTTTCCCATCAACAAACAAATCGTGGACATATTTAATTTACCGTGTCTTGTCAAAGAAATAAAAACCGCTTCATCCATATTATCTGTAAAATCCACTTCTACTACAGGCTGAATGGTGCTTTTGTACAGAATATCGGAGGGCGTTATTTTTTTTGTTGCTCTGTCTATTTTTTCAAGTGAACGAATAAGGTGTGCATCGCTTTCGTTGAGGAGTAGTTTTTGATTAGCGGGGCTGTTCAGGTTGCCGAATTTTTTTACGAATAAATAATAATCGGCTCGCAAAATTTCTCGCAATCGTTCATTGCTATAATTTTTTTCATTTTCTTCGAGCGGTTTGTTATACACTTCCAACAACAGCAACAGCTTGGTTTTGCGGCGCAGGTCAATCATCGCCGATAATTTTCTTACATCATTTTTATTGATTTGAACAGGTTCAACATATTTATATTCTTTCTCATCATATTTGTCTTTTATCGGTATCAATTCATCGCCATGACTTTTATAATTATCAGGAGAAATAACACCGAAATAACCATCGGGAAAAACAACGAGATTACCGACATTGTCCAAACGGTTCAGCACAATGGGACGGCGGGTTTCAGCCTGTTTTTGTTCTTCCAAATATTTTGCAAACAAAGCGTTTTCTTTGATAATCACATCAGGAAAAATTGTATCGCTGCGTTGTTTGATGAGGGTGTTTAAATCAATAGCAGCAGAAACAGTGGAAACGGTAGATATTACATCCAAATCCATTCCCGAATACAAGCCGCCGAAAGCCAATTCTCCCAAAATATTTTCAGGGTGATGGTGATAAAATTCGTTGTAGGTCAGTTCGCCTGTAACGTTGTTTTTGTCGGTATAAGTAATGGTTTTGGTTTTGATAAACTCATTATTTTCCAATTGGGGCAAGGGATTGAGCGGGTCTTTCTTCAATAAAAAAATAATATCCGTCACCACTTGTGTTCCGGCGTTGGCAAGAAAAGCATCATTGGGCAATCGAAATGTCGTTAAAAAGTATGCCTGTTCTTTCATCAATTCACGCACGGCTTGATTTTCTTTACTGTCCAATGTGAATTTGGAAGTAACAAAAGCAATGATGCCGTTTGGTTTGGCGAGCAGTAAAGATTTTGCAAAATAATAATTATGGATAGATGAACAACTTTGCCGGAAACGTTTATCCTGTTCATGTTCGAGGCGTTGGTCGAAAACGGGAATTTGTCCGAAAGGCACATTGGAAATAACCAAATCAAAATTTTCATCGGGTAAAATCGTGCTTTCAAAACCCTTGATATAAGTTTGACTGAAGGGTAAAATTTTAGAAAGAATATCACCCGTCAGTTTTTCTTTTTCAATGGTAGTAATGTTCATACGTTCGCGAAGATTTTCCGGCGCATGAATGAAAAAATTACCGATGCCCGCCGCAGGCTCTAACACTTCGCCGCCTTTGAAACCGATTTTTTTCAATACATGATACATGGCGTTGATGACTTCCGGCGAAGTGTAGTGCGCATTTTGGGTGCTGCGTTGAATACTGCGTAAAATGTTTTCGGCATCATCGCCGTAAATTTTCGCAAGCAATTGATTAATCTCCGCAACATATTGTTTGAAAGGAATATCGGCATTTTTCCATTCATTGGGTTGATTGGGATGTAATAAAATTTCTTTCAATCCACCAAAACCAATGTAACCCGATAATATTTTTTGCTGCTCGTGAGTAGGTAATTTATTTTCTTTCAACAGTGTTGAAACTGTTTGTAACGCTGCAATATTCGCTTGGTAGCTTCTTGCTTTTGAAAAAGATTTGTATTCGTTTTTATCTGCAATAAAATCCTCATAGTGAATCGAAAAATTTGTTACAAGCCTATCATGGCTACGAGGTTGCTCCACGCCTGCGCTTTCGCTTCCGCTATCGGTATTCCCTGTTCCCACCACAGACGGTTCAATTCCTCGTTGTAGATGTTCGCTGCCTGATTCAGTGTCGGTATCAAGGTTTGGTCGTTCATCATTTGCTGAAAGCGTTGCGGTTGTTGGTCTTTCAGTATCTCCCAAAGATAACGCGCCATATAGCTCTCCAATTCCATTTTCATCTTCGCTTCGTCGGTCAGCAGCACGTTGTAAGTCGTTCCTGTTATGTCTTTCATCTGTTTGATTGGCGGATGGTTCATGTTCTTCTTTTTTAGTTGGAATAATCGGGTTATCAAAAATATCAAATAAACTTAATTGATGTTGATTTATTTTTTTCTTGGATGACATTTCAATGAATGATAAAATGAGTGAATGTTCAAGTTCAGGAGTTGAATAGTTTGGAAGCTTAACAGTTCAACCATTCATTACTACACTCTTAAACAATTGAATTAATCCATTACCTTTTAAATTTAAAATTGTTGGATGGCGATTCTTCGCTTTGCTCATGTTGTTTGTTTTGTCCGAAAGTTTCCTCCTCATTCTTATTATTTTCTGTCGGCGAATTATTTTCATCAGGATTAGGATATTCCAAAAATTTTTGAGCCTCCGGTAACAATTTTAATTCCTGTTGAATAGAATCGGGCAACATTAACAGTTGTTGACGGATGGATTTTGCAAGTTCATATTCGCCCTGTAATTGGTTCATATCCTTTCCGTTGGCAGCATACATTTCCTGTTGGCGTTTAAAATCTTCCACCGCTTTTGCCAGCGCATTTCTTACCGCCTCATTTTTCAATATCTTTTCTTTGTCCTCCACTATTTGATGACGGTGGGCAAAATTTAACAGGTGTTCCAACAACACAATGCCGCCTAATCCGGTAGCAATAAGCATCACATCAAACAACAGATTATCCGGGTCTAATTTGGCATTTTGTATTTTAATCATTTTCGTTTTGTTGGCATCAACGCCCACTTCGTTATTCGGATTTAGTTTGAATGTTGAAGCGTTTACATGAATGGTTTTTCCTTTTAAAAAGTCTGATTGTTGCTCTTTTGTCAATTGAACGCCGTTCACCGAAACAGGCGGCTGCAAAGCGTCTTGGTTAATGGCAACTAATTCATTAGTGCTTTTATCAACGCAAACAAGCAGATTAATTTTTTTACCTGTCTTGTCCGAAGTAGTCTGTTCAACAAAATAAGTTCTGTCATTTTTCAACGCTTCAAAATCTTTGTCGGAAAGATTAAAATTGTTTTTCAGTTCTTGTCGAACAGGATGGTAAAACAACACAGGCTTGCCTGCTGCATCCCTTTGCAGGCTTAGCTTTCCGTCTAACCGGACTTTCTCTCCTAAATTGTCTTTGAAATAAAAACGCATGAGTGAAGTACGGTTGCCTGCCAACAATGCGTGATAGGTTTGTGTGGGCATAGCCCTTAAATCTTCTTTTTTAATACCGAGCATAGCAAATTGCTCGTAGGGTAATTCCGATGGAAAAAATTGCATAATTAATATTTTTGTTTTTATAATAATTACTAAGTTAGTATTAAATTTGAATTATGAGCAAAAAATTATCTAAAATAATCATCTTGGTATTATTTCTGCATCATCAAGGCTTCTCTCAATTCAATACGGTCAATCGTTTTTCCGGTATAAAAAAAGTGGAAGAACAATTCATTGCAGCAACAAAAACGGATAGTTTGAACGCAACCGGTCAAGCAGCTA
>JAITMT010000277.1 GCA_031277235.1 Tannerella sp. | reverse complement strand
GTATGCCGGAGTGGAGGTCGCAGCAGCAGGGCAAAAATGCTTTTGGAAGGTGCAGGATTTCAAAACGTTCTCAACGGCGGCGGCTGGCAGTCATTCGATGCGAAGATGAAAAACGCCGCGGCATCGAAGAATTAAAAAATTGTCGAGACGGAGTAAAAACAGGCTTAAAACGAAAAAATTTTTCTTTATTTTTTTGTTTCTATAAAATAAATCCGTTTCTTTGCAGCGTATTGGAAATAATACATACCCCCCTTATTTGGGAAAGAATAAGGCCTACCCCTCAATTGTAGAGGGGTATTTTATTTGCTGTCTCTCCGGCGTATATTATTAATTTTTACGTATAGGTCAAAATTCAGGCTATTTTTGGGCCCCTGCGTTCTATAGGTCAAATTTCAGGCTGAAAATTTTGCGGTTTTTTGGCTGTCAAAAAAACGTCATGTAATTTTGCAGCGTCAAATCAAAACGGAAACGGACACTGCCGGGGAGTAATCTGTCAGGGATTGGATCTTATATACTAAGTTCGGCAATAAAATGAGTTATCAAATGCCTGAAACTTTAGCGATAAAAGAGACTCCAGTTCGTTTTTAACCTGTCCGGTGGCAATCCTGTTCAATGAGTTGTCTGCGGTCTTGAATTCACAAAACTTGCTGTAATACTTGCAATTCAAACAGTCTTTCTTCACCCGGTTTCAAAGCCGTTCCATCAGATTCGGATTTGGACTCTACGGGGGCAAAAACATCAGTTCAATATTCAGAATAACAGCCTTTTCAGTAACCGCCTTGCATATCCGGTATTTGGCGTTGTCCGAGAAAACAGTTATCGGAATACTGCTGTCTTTGTGTATTTTCCGCAGATTTTCAAGCAATTCGATTACGGACAAGTGATTGATACAATCCGTATTGCGTACAGGATACGAAATTGTGGGTGATTGCATCCATCACGCCCAAAACACTGTATCCGCTTCTTCCTGAAGGCGCAGGAATAAAGACTCTGACAATACACCGGATGCAGGCAATAAAGGCGCCATGCACAGAATGGGCGGTACAGGCAAAATAAACAGTACGTTTTCCCTGTCCAACCTCCTCTATTCGGGGTTGAAGTTCCTTTTCCGGATATTCCTTCTGTCCATTTTTTTTTCCTCCGCTATCGCTTTTGCAGGTACAACCCCAACCTGTAAACAGCGAAAACCGATGGATTTCAAAAATCTGCGAACCCGTGTATCCCTGCGCTCCATTCCGGTCAACTCTTTGATTCCGGCTGCCGCTTCCGGAATGGAAGTCGGAGGATTTTCCGTAAAGTATTTCTCCAGACTGTCTTTGCGGGCATGCAACTGACTTTTGGGACGGTTGAATTTTACTGTTCTCAATTATTCCACTCCGCCTGCATTATACATTCTGTAAAATCCTGAAAGCGTATTGTTGCAGATCCAGTATATTGCATATCCGACTATTATCAAGTCCCTTTGACTTCAGGTGCAACGCATCCATTCGCTGACATGCACGCGGATATATATGACTGTAACGCTCACGGGCAAATACCGCTTTATCTTCTTCCCTTATTATTACTTGCAACACAGTACTTTTTTTGCTGCAAATGTACGAACTTTATTTGATATTGTCTTCCCATTCCTGAAATAATTTAATAAATTCATTTCCAGTCAATTTTGTGATGTTTTTTACCAAAATCCATAACTCACTGCCTGCTTCCGGCTTCGGATTCCGGGTCGGATACCGCCCGATGAGGTTCACAAAATGATACCGGCATATCTGGACGGAATAAGCGGAATATTGCCTGAAAATTCCCTTGAACCCGTCACAGACAATGCCCGAAATTTGATAGCCTTTCGACAGGATAAGATCCGTACATTCCCGATAATCAGCCGGTCTCTTATGTTTGATGTATTTACGGCACAAAATTTTTCCCGTCAAAAAATCTTTCGGGACAGTTACGCCCCAATCCCTGCCAAAACAAGTCGCATCCATCAAAACTGTCCCGCAGGAAGGAAAATCCACGCACTCAAAATTCTCCCGTACCGTCCGCAGACGGCGCTTGACGGTACTTTCACTTGTGGAATATTGTCCGGCAAGTTCCCTGACCGTCTGTTTATTATGACTGTATTGACGCCACAGTTCCGGCGTCTGCAAACGGTCGCCACCCAAAAACTGTTTGCCGCAAACATGACTTTATATTGCCGTATGTCATTTTTTAAGCCATTTTTCTTTGTTATAGGAGAATTACAGTAAAAGCACTTTTTTTATTCATATACTTTGATTTGCTGCAAAGGTACTGTTTATCGGCTTTACAGAAATTTTCAGCCTGAAATTTGACCTATCAGTCTGGTTTTCTAAAAAATGTCGTATCTTTGGAGTCAAACAGTAAACAAAAATGAAGAACATAATTGCTTTTTACACATTTGTAATATTCGCGTTTTCCCTTTCAGCGGCGAACGCGCAGGGAACATCCGTAACCATCCAAAAGAACCCTTCCGGCGCCTATGAACTGCTTGTTGACGGGCAGCCAACCTTCGTCAAGGGAGCGGTCGGGCATACCGGTATTGAGTTGGTGAAAAAATATGGCGGCAACGCCATCCGTTCGGGTTATACAAAAGAACGCTTGGACGAAGCTCACGCCCTGGGTTTGATGGTTTTGGTCAATCTTCCGGCAGTCGCTCAAAGAGACGGATTTGATTATGAAGATGTTGAGGCTGTGCGGGTGCAGCATAAAAAAATATTGCGGATTGTGCACGAGATGAAGGATCATCCTGCCGTGATGATGTGGGCGCTGGGCAACGAACTGGATCATGTTCCGCAAAAAATATACGAGCCTAACAAAATCTATTACAACATGAAAGTATGGGACGCCGTTAATGATTTGGCGAAAGCCATTCACGAAATAGATCCCCGTCATCCTGTCATGACGGTCGTAGGCTCCATCACCGAACATAAAATAAACGCTCTGAATGCGCAGTGTCCCGACCTCGACCTGCTGGGCGTGAACGAATACGGCGACCTGCTCCGCATTCCCGACATGCTTCGCCTGTGGCAATGGACGCGACCCTACATGGTTACCGAGTGGGGTCCCACCGGATTCTGGCAAATGCCGCGAACTCCCTGGGGCTACCATATCGAAGAAACGGGCAGCGAAAAGGCGGACAAATACAGGGAACGCTACGAAGGTACCATCTTGAAAGACAGGGATATGTGTCTCGGTTCTTTTGTTTTCCTCTGGCGGCAACATCAGGAATACACTCACACATGGTTTGGCATGTTCGACCGGGAATGGCGGGAAACCGAAGCGGTGGACGTCATGCGGCAGGAATGGACGGGGCGCAGTCCTGAAAACAAAGCGCCACGCATAGATTCCATGCGGATAAACGGCAAATCGGCTTACGATTTTGTGACGCTTTCGCCGGGCGAAAAAGCGCTTGCACAGGTTTGGATGCGCGATACGGACAAAAACGACGCCGTCCGTTATGAATGGGAACTGCTTCCCGAACTGACCGATTTCGGCTACGGCGGTCAGGGAGAAAGAAAACCGGCGTCCATAGACTGTTCCGCTGAAGTCCTTGCCAACGAGACGATCCGGTTTACGGCTCCGCTCCGGACGGGCGCTTATCGCCTGTTTGTGGCGGGATATGACAAGGGTAATCATGTGGCGTTTGCCAACATTCCGTTTTATGTGGGCGAGTTGGAACAATAAACCGGTTGAAACAAGCGTTATAAGTCTAAATACACTTCACCATGAAAAAATTTTTCCAAATATTGCACAATCCAAAATAATCGCTATCTTTGCGAGATTAATCAATAAAATCAAATAATTATGGCAATTTTATATTAGACTGTGATTTTCAAAATTAATAAACAAAATATGCAAGGAATGACAATAATATTAACACAAAAGAAAATTATATTTTTCTTATTGTTTCTGATTTTTTTTATTTCCTGTACTCGCAAATCAAATCAATTAGCCAATGCAGAAATACATACTGCAACAGGTGATTCTATCAAAGCGATGGATGTTGTAGAACCATTTCATTTGACTTTAATCTATGGTGTTCCTATCAGTTTTTATAAGATGAAATATGAAATAACCGATAAAAATCTGAAAATTTCAGATATTAGTTTTGAGTTACTGCCTGATTCGGTTGTTTATGAAACGCAATTATCGCAGGACATATTGGATGAATTATCAATTATCAATATGGATACTTTAAAAGAAGACTACTATACTCCCGGTATAATGGACGGATATTATATAAGTGTCAATTTAGGAAATAAAACTGTTAGTGCGTCAAATTACTATTTGGTTGAAATAGGATTTGTAGTTGAAAAAATCAATCATTTAATTCCCGAAAAATACAAAATTTGGTATAAAAAGGAAAAAGTCAGTAAACAGCAGAGAAGGTAGAAACCCTTGTTCGGCGAGCATTCCGCTTCATAAGCTAAATATAAAGCAGAAGTCTTTTGGACACAATTTGTATAATCTACATTCTCATAAAAAACAGCACGTGCTTGGAAATCCCAAAACTTTCATCTACTTTTGCACAAAATTCATAAACCTCAAATTAAAAAAACATACCATGCAAAGACGTACATTTATCAAAACAGCAGGCGCGGCGGTGGCAGCCATATCGTTTCCGGGGATACTGCAGGCGCAGCAGGCGAAGAAAAAACTGCCTTCGTTCGGAATCATTACCGGAAACACGGGAGGCGCCTGGGTGAAGGAAAACCCGCGGGAAGCATTGCGCGAGATAGCCCGGCTGGGATACAGAGACCTCGAATTTGGAGGCGATTTCGGAATGGGAATCCCCGAATTGAAAAAGTTACTGAAAGAACTGAAACTCAATCCCCTCATCGGTCCCACCTCCATGCAGGCTATGGACAACGCGGAGCAGTTGAAGAAGGATATTGAGAACTGTAAATCGCTGGGAATGAAATATATCGTTTGCTACTGGCCCTGGACGGACGACGGCAAAAACAAGAAATCGGACGACTGGAAACAGGTCGCCGAAAAGTTGAATAAAGGCGGTGAAATCTGCCGGAAAAGCGGATTGCCGTTGCTGTACCACAACCACGACATTGAATTTAAGCCCGTTGGCGGACAGATGCCTTTTGACATACTGATGGCTCACCTGGACAAAAAGAACGTGAGCATCGAACTCGACCTCTACTGGATTACCAAGGGCGGGCAATCTGCCGTGGAATACATTCAAAAATATCCGGGACGCTTTCCCGTATATCACGTCAAGGACATGGACAAAACGCCTGAAAAAAGTTTTGCCTGCGTCGGCGCGGGGCAAATTGATTTCCCCGAAATATTCAAGTTGAACAAGACGGCGGGCGTGAAACATTTCATCGTGGAACACGACCGCCCGGAAAATCCGAAAGAATGCGTTACCGCCTCCGCACAGTATTTGTCGGTATTAAGATTTTGAAAATTAACCAATTAAAAATGAATGAAGATGTATTTGACAAGACGTAATTTCTTAAAAACGGCGGCGGCAGCCGGTTTCGCTTTGCCGACCTTGAACATTGGCGCGCTCGGAAAAGTCTCAGCCAACGAAAAACTGCATGTAGCCCTGATCGGTTGCAGGAGCATGGGCTGGGGAGATCTGTCAGACATGCTGATAACCAACGAAGTAGAATGTGTGGCTTTGTGTGACATAGACCAAACGGTATTGAACAATCGGGCGGCAGAACTCGAAAAGCAAGGCAGGAAGAAACCGGCGCTGTATGGCGATTACCGTAAAATGCTCGAAAATAAGGATATAGACGCCGTGATCATCGGAACGCCCGACCACTGGCACTGTCTGCAAATGACGGACGCCTGCGCGGCAGGCAAGGATGTGTACGTCGAGAAACCGATCGCAAACAGCCTTGCCGAATGTGACGCGATGGTGGCGGCGGCTCAAAAATTTAAACGGGTCGTTCAGGTCGGGCAGCAGCAGCGCAGTAGCGGTCACTGGCAGCAAATGGTTGAATATCTGCGTTCCGGGAAACTTGGAACCGTCGGCAGGGTGCATATCTGGGCTAATTTCAGTTATGCCGCCGTGAAGCCGCAAGCGGATACTCCTGTTCCTGAAGGAGTTGACTTTGAAACATGGCTCGGTCCGGCGCCTGAACGGACATTCAATCCGAGTCGCTTTCACGGGAGTTGGCGCATGTTTTGGGACTACGGCGGCGGCTTGATGACCGACTGGGGCGTCCATTTGCTGGACATGGGTCTCTGGGGGCTGAACGTTACCGGAATGCCCGACAAAATCCTGGCGACCGGCGGCAAATTCTACTATCCGCAGGGAGCGCATGAAACGTTTGATTCACAGACCGTAAGTTATCTGTTCGACGACTGCATCATGAGTTGGGAACACAGCGCCGGCGTGGAAACGGGTCCGTACAATCGCCCTTACGGAGTGCTTTTCAAGGGAACGAACGGCACGCTCGTAGCCGACCGCGACAATTGGGTCGTCTATCCCGAAAAGGACAAAACGCCTGAAATCAAGGTAGATGCAGACTATCAGGATCATAAACTGCATGTCCGGAATTTTGTGGAATGTGTGAAAACCCGCAATTTCAATACGGCTTGTACCATCGAAAACGGAAGTCTCTGCGCCAAATACGCCCATCTGGGCAACATTGCCGCCCGGTTGAACACGGCTCTGACATACGATGACGCCGCAAAAGCATTCAAAGCCGCACCCGAAGCCGACCGGTTTATCAAACCGGCTTACCGCGCGCCGTGGAGGTTTCCGGGATAGGGTAGGGGATAAGGTTTATGCTATTTTGCAATTCTGTGGATATCCCATGAAGACCGTGTAAACATTAAAAAAAATCGCCAAAAAAATTGAATTATAGTACTAAATTCAGTACCTTTGTGCCGTAATTCAAAAGGCAATGAGTACGAAAGATAAACTGATAGAACGGTTTAAGAGGCAGCCGAAAGATTTTACTTTTGACGAAGCGGTAAGATTATTCGGTTATTTCGGTTTTGATTTGAATAACAAGGGGAAAACATCGGGGTCGCGGGTGCTATTTTCAAACGGAAGTAAACATTATATCATGCACAAGCCACATCCGAAAAACATTATGAAAGAAGCAAGTATGGAAGAAATAAGGGCTTTTCTAACAGATAATGAATTTATTACAAAATAACATATATTATGGAAAGATTGGAATACAACGGATATTCAGGCAGTATAGAGTACAGCAAGGCAGATAATTGCTTTTTTGGCAAAGTACTCGGACTCGGAAAGGAAACACGCATTACATACGAAGGCGAAACGGCGTCAGAACTGTATGAAGACTTCAAAGGTTCAATAGATTTCTATCTCGAATTTTGTAAAGAAAAAGGTATTAAACCCAAAAAGCCGTATTCGGGAATATTAAACATCCGCATCCCGTCGGAAATACATCGCAAGATAGCAATGCTGGCGAAGGATAAACAGGTCAGTATCAACTCAATCATTTGCGATTCTTTGGAACGCCGTTTGCAGGAAGCGTAGTAGCGTACCGGTTCAAAGAAAGACTATAAGAAAAAAGGTCGAAATAATCCGACCTTTTTTTCTCTCCTGTTTCAAAAACAATTCCTTATCTTTTCCAGAGATTCTCCATGTCTTCGAGGGTTTTGCCTTTGGTTTCGGGCACCCATTTCCAGACGAAGATGGCGGAAAGAACTGCCATGGTACCGTAGAATCCATAGGTCATTCCGCTGCTGAAATCCATCATGGGCGGATAGGTCGAAGATATGAAGTAATTTGCCGCCCATTGCGCCGCAACGGCGATGGCAACAGCCTGTCCGCGAATCCTGTTTGGAAAAATTTCGGATATCAACACCCAGCAAATCGGTCCCCACGACATCATGAAAGACGCCGTGTAAATGATGATGAACACCAACGTGCTGATACCGATGATGTTGTTGAATGCGAGTATGGATATGGCAAACATTCCGACTGCCATTCCAATGGAACCCGTTATCAGTAAAGGTTTTCGTCCCCATTTGTCCACCGTCAGAATTGCCAAAACGGTGAATACGACATTCACAAAGCCCATTACAATGGTTTGCATCATCGCAGAATCCGTCTCGGCGCCCATGCTTTTGAAGATTTCGGGAGCATAGTACAATGCCACGTTGATACCTACAAACTGCTGGAACACAGAGATTAAAATACCGATCAGAATAACTTTTACTCCGTAAGCAGTCAGTTTACTCTTAACGGATTCTCCGAGCGTGGCTTGAATTTCCTTCAAAATCGCGGCTGCCCGTTCTTTGGTACCGTTGATTTTTTCCAGAACGCTCAACGCCTTGACGTCCTGACGAATCAGGCTCAGGAAACGGGGCGTTTCGGGAACTAAGAACAGCAAAAATCCGAACAGCACGGAAGGAATCGCTCCGGAAAGGAACATGTAGCGCCAGCCCGTCGCGTGAATCCAGTCCGCCGTCTGCCCTTTGGCAATGCCCCAATTCACAAAATAAACCACCAGCATACCGAAAATAATGGCAAACTGATTGAACGAAACCAGGCGTCCCCGAATCGAAGCGGGCGCAATTTCACCGATATACATCGGACAAACCGCCGAAGCCAAACCTACGCCGATTCCGCCGATAATCCGGTAGAAATTGAAAGCCCAAAGCACGCCCATCGAACTTTTTCCGTGTGTGAAAAAAGGAAATTCAGGGAAAGCCGAACCCAGCGCGGCTATTAAAAATAGAACGGCAGCCACCATCAGGGATTTTTTCCTGCCCAGACGGGAAGATAAAATCCCGGAGAGTAATCCGCCTATGATACAGCCTATTAAGGCGCTCGAAACCGTTGCGCCCAAGGCAAATTTGCCCAATTCGTTGGGCAGAATCATGTATTCCTCCAGCGATTCTACCGTCCCGGAAATCACAGCCGTATCATACCCGAATAGCAATCCTCCGAGCGTGGCTACCAGGGTGATTACAATAATGTAAGTTGAATTGTACTGCTTACTCATTGTTTGGTTGTTTAGGTGTTTAATCGTTTAATCGTTTAGGTGTTTAATCGTTTAGTTGTTTAATCGTTCAAATGCTCTGCTTAGTGCATTCAATTTGTTTGAAATCATTGTTGTTGTTGATTTTAACATTTCAAATTGTTCTGTTGTAACGTATTTTAAATCCAATGCAATATTTAATTGGCAATAAACCTCCATGAGTGAGCCGTATGCAATTTCAAGAAAACGTAACTTTTCTTTTGATGTTTTCCTGCTTACGCCTTCGGCGATATTGGAAACTATTGATACGGCGGCTCTACAAATCTGTGAAGTGAGAGCATATTTTTCTTCACTTGGGAATTGCCCGGTTATCAAATATATTTCAGAAACAAATTTTCGTGCATCCTGCCAAACTTCCAATTTCTCGAAACCATATTGATAATCCATAAAACAACTGAACAACTAAACGATTAAACAACTAAACGACTACACAATATTTAAATGTACATATTAATCAAGGATTCATACAGTTCCTGCTTGCCGCTGATTTGTTTCGGCTCGCCGGCTTTTCCGGCATATTCCACCAAATCTTCGAGCGTCAGTTTGCCGGTCTCGAA
>JAITMT010000240.1 GCA_031277235.1 Tannerella sp. | reverse complement strand
AGTCAAACATTTACCTTTTCGCCAAACAACTGTTATGAAATCAACCAGGTCTTGATTGACGGAACGGCAAACGCAACAGCGAAATCGAACGGCTCCCATACCTTCTCGAATGTTACTGCCAATCATACCATTTCCGTATCGTTTACGCAAAAATCGTATTCGATTACTGCATCGGCAGGCAACGGTGGCAGTATTTCACCGAACGGAGCAGCAAGTGTAAATTGCGGAGACAGCAAGATATACACATTTACACCAAATTCCGGTTACGAAATAGACCAGGTATTTATAGACGGTACGCCCGACGCCACAGCCAAGGCAAACGGCTATTATATTTTCACGAATGTTACCGCCAATCACAATATTATCGTAACATTCAAAGACGATATCACCGGAACAGAAGTTATCCGTCCGCAAGGCATTTCCATTTATCCCAATCCGGCAACGAACGACCTTTTCATCAAGTCGGATTTGCCGGTAAAAAAGGTGGAAATCTATTCATTGACCGGAAATTTGGTGATTCTGGAAAATAACTTTACCGGGAAAATATCCGTGTCGGCTTTACCGAGAGGCATTTACTTGATTAAGGTATATACCGGTAAAGGCGTAACAATCAACAAGGTTATAAGAAATTAACAACAAAAATCTTTTATAAACATAAAAATCATGTCAATCAAGTACAAAGTAATTTCAAAGGGACAGCCCGGCATAGTGGGCGGCGGGACGCAGAAATACTATGCAACGATCGTAACCGACGGCGAAGTAACGATGGACGACCTCGTGAAGGAGATTGAAAAGTTCAGTGCACTTTCCGAGCCGGACATTCGCGGCGTGGTTGTGGCTTTGGAAAACAGTATCCAAAGCAAACTGGCAGACAGCAAAATCGTACGCCTCGAAAAACTCGGCACGTTTTATCCCACGCTCAGCAGCGAGGGCAAAGCCACCGCCGAAGAAGTGGACGCCAAAAGCGTGAAAAAAGTAGGCGTAAACTACCGCTCCGGCAAGCGTATTCTGTCCGCGATGCGGGACGCCGGCTTCAAAAAATCGGAGTGAGGACGCTACGCGCTCTTGGGGTAAACGGGTGAAAGGGAGAACGGGTGAACGGAGAAGGATAAAAATTCCGTTCATCCGTTTTCCCGTTTATACAAAAATAAAACCACGTTAGGTTTCATCCGAAAGCACGTGTGGTTTCGCTCAAAAGCACGTTAGGTTTTACCCGAAAGCAGGCGTGGTTTCCCCGCTCGCGCCGGTTTGGCACAGCACAAGTACGAAAAACGGCTGGAGGAAAAGCCCAAGTTCATTCATTTTACGAACGGATCGTAAAACTGACCGGCAAAATGCTGCAGAACTTGCGGAAGAAGCCATCAGGATACTGCAATCTTTTAAGAATCAACTTTATACAGTCACCTCCGATAATGGGAAGGAGTTCTCCCTGCACCAAATGATCAGTGAAAGTTTGGGCAGGCGGGATCTCACTTCCAACCACACTCCAAATGGAGAGGGGAGGAGAAATAAGACGCCCTGCATGATAAGACCATGTTTTACCACATATATTATCCGCTCTCTTACGTCCATCATTTTCGGTCAGGCGCGAATTATAAGCAACCAAAGAAAAAGTGGACAGATCGAAAATAAATATGGACAATAAATTTTACAACTTTCTCATTTTTAGATTGTTATTTTTACAAAAAGTATATGCTTTCAAAAAAAAATTCAAAAATATTTGGTGATTTGAAAAATATTCCGTTTCTTTGCCGCCGATTAGTAAACAAAAAATAAACTGCTTATGTAATAGAAAAAGATCGGTAATATAAAAATTATTTGCGTATCTTTGTGTTTTGATATTAGAATAGAAAATTAAAAAATAAAAAGATGAAATCGAACATTTTACGATTTATTTTCCCTGTTTTTTGCCTCACGGTTTCCTGTACCGAAATTTATCAACTTCCCGATTTAGGCAGTCAAACGACGATTGTTATCACCGGTTTGATAACGAATGAGCCGGGACCTTACTATGTGAAGGTATTGGAAAATGTCTCGGACATCTCAACGGGCACAAACATTCAAAAGGGAATCAATGATGCGCGTGTAACCATAACCGACGGCAAGGGTCATGTGGACGAATTGCGCTCGTTTTTCTCGGTACCCATGGATTCGGTATTGGTATATTCAGGGATAAGTTACTATGGAATACCCGAAGAAGAGTGGGAATACACCTGGAATATCCCTGACGGGAATGGGGGCAGTCTCCTGTTTACCGAATCTCTATTTTACCAGGGGGAAAAAGGGACAGATTTCGTAAATTATACTTCACAGGCTGATATTCGCCAGGGCGCCTATTTTACGACATCCACCAGGGGCGAACCCGGGAACACTTACACGTTAAATGTTAATTATGCAGGACAACAATATACAGCGACCGACAAAATGAGTTACGGCACAGTGCTTGATTCCGTTTCAATTGAACCCATCGGCAGATTCATACCCGACAAGCCGGACGGAACCGATGGTTTTCTGGTTCCGTGCCTGTATTTCTCCGAACCGCGGGATGAGGTTAATTTTTACATGTTTACGCGAAGTGCACATTGGCCAATGGGTACGCATAATCCCCCATTAAAGGACCTGGTAATCGGAAAAAGTATTTTCTTCCAAAGCGGTACCGAATGGAAGATTTCGGTAGTGAGCGACCGTTTCATGCCCCCATACGTTTATCAGTATAAAATGTCGGACGGCGATTATTCGGGTAAGAGGTTTAACGACACGGATATGGGATTCTGGTTTGAGAACTGGGAACTTGGGGGTATTGTGAACATGTATTGCATCACCGAGCCGGCTTACCGGTATTATTTCGCTCTGTCTCAACAATTTTATGAAGACGGCGGGGCTTTTTCTCCTTCGCCGGCTTCTCCCCCTACCAATATCGGCGGCGGCGCACAAGGCTGTTTTTCGGCGGCTTCCGTTTCACAGTATATTTTTGATTTACGATTTTAGATTTGGGATTTGGGATTTTAGATTTTGGATTTTGGATTTTGGATTTTAGATTTACGATTTTGGATTTTATATTTTTAACTTTCTGATTATCTATCGTTTATGATGTATTCATCTGTAAATATTTACCGGAATTTATATCCTGTAAAAATAAAAGCCGTGCGCGTATTGATATCCATTTTTTTCGGGCTTATACTTGGCGTCCCTGTTTTAGAGGGTCAAACTTTCCGGTTATACGGCACTGTACGCGATGCACAAACCGGCGAGTCACTTTCGGGTGCAACGGTGGCGATAGCCGGTACTGCATCGGGAACAGTTACCAATGCTTACGGATATTATGTACTGACCCTTGCGGCGGGCGGGCATGAAGTACAGTGGTCGTACTTAGGCTATGCCGGTCGCGTCGAAAATGTTACGGTAACCGCCGACACGCTGCTTGATATTGAACTATCGCCGTCGGCTACCGCTATCGGCGAAGTGACGGTTATGGCGGACCGTATTTCGCGCGCTCCGGTTGTGGCGGGGTCTGACGTATCGCGGTTAGGCATTGCAGAAATACGCCGGATCCCTGCGCTTCTGGGCGAGCCGGATGCACTGCGCAGCCTTCAGACGCTTCCGGGGGTACAGACGTCGCATCACGGGAGCATCAACATGTCTGTGCGCGGCGGTTCGTACAGCCAGAATTTGGTGATGCTCGATGAGGCGCCGGTGTTCAACCCTTCGCACGTTCTGGGTTTCGTGTCTCCGTTCAATCCGGACGCCATCAGCACGGTAGATTTGTACAAGGGAGTGCCTGCACGGTATGGCAGCAAGTTGTCGTCTATTGTTGATATCCGCATGAAGGAAGGCAGCAGGGAACGTTTGGGCGTATCGGGTAGCGTCGGTTTGCTGATGTCGCGTTTAGCCGTTGAAAGCCCGGTTGCAGGGGGTCGCGGTTCGATACTTGCCGCGGGCCGCTTCTGTTATGCGGGACTGGCAGGCTGGGGCATAAGCGAACTGGGAAATGCGCTTGGCGCCCGAACGGATGAATTTCCGTCGGGGAAAAGCACCCGGTTATGGTTTTACGACCTGAACCTGAAAGGCAACTATATCCTTGATTCGAAAAACCGGATTTACCTTTCGGGCTATAACGGTTTCGACCGTTTCTTTGTCCCCGAATTTTCGGGAGCCTACCTGCTGGAATGGGGGAACCTGAACGGCACATTGCGCTGGAACCACATCGTGAATCCTTCGCTGTTCGTCAATACGTCGCTCATAGCCAGCCGTTTCGGATACAGCAACTACATCATGAACGACGGTCTGGCTTACCGCTGGGACGCCTCGCTGCGGCAGATGGAACTCAAAAGCGACGCCGAGCATACGCCCGACAGCCGGTTGAAACTTCGCTACGGGCTATCGCTCACCTCTTTCGGCATCCGCCCGGGCGACATCAGTCCGCGGCGTTCCGATTCGCCGGTAGCGCCGTTTTCGCTTCAACAGGAACACTCGCTGGAGACGGGCCTGTATGCCGAAGCGGACTGGGAAGCGCTTCCCGGCTTGCATCTAAGCGGTGGCGTCCGCCTGTCCACCTTCAGCAATATCGGTCCCGGGACGGAATACACCTTCCATCCCTACAACCGCCTGCCTGTTGATTCCGTGTCATACGGTTCGGGCCGTTTCATGCGCACGTTTGCGCACGTCAATCCCCGTGCCGCCGTCCGGTATTTATTCGGAGAGGGTCATACGCTTAAAGCCTCCTACACGAACATGGTGCAATACCTGCATAAAGCCAGCAATTCGACGCTCGGGATGCCCACCGACATCTGGTTTCCGGCAAGCAATGCCGCTCCGCCGCAAACGGCGCACCAGTTTTCAGCCGGCTACAGTTATGCCTGGGGCAAAGGTTATTCGGTTAGCATCGAGCCGTACTATAAACGGATGTACCACCAGATAGATTTCCGGGACAACGCCGACCTGTTTGTAAATCCCTATCTTGCCGCCGAGATTAACTCCGGGGAAGGGGAATCGAAAGGCATCGAATTAATGCTTGAAAAGATGCAGGGCAAATTGACCGGGCGCCTCAGTTACACGTTAAGCGAAGCGACGCAGCAAATCGAAGGCGTCAACGAAGGTCGCAGGTACGCAGCGCCTTATGACAGCCGCCACAACCTGACGGCTTATACGGCGTTTCAGGCAGGGGAGAAATTATCGGTTGCCGCGTCGTTCCGTTATGCCACGGGGCGTCCCGTTACCATTCCCGCAGGGACCTTCGATTATCTGGGAACCCTTTTTACAACCTACACCGAACGGAACGGCTACCGGATAGCGGATTTCCACGAGTTGAACCTGAGTTTCACCTGGACGCCCAATCCGTACCGCGAGCGTTACCGCGGCAGTTGGAATCTGTCCATCATGAATGTGTATAACCGGAAAAACATATTCAGCATCTATTCTGAAAATGTGCCGGGCGAGATGGGAACAACCCTGAGGCAGGCTACCAAAATGTATCTGTACGGCATTTTGCCGATGATAAGTTATACGTTTAAGTGGTGAAAGGGGGAACGGGAGAAGGGGAAAACGGGGGATTTGAAGATTTGAAGATTTGAGGATTTGAGGGATTTCTTCGCGGTCTATACCCCTGTTATTTTTTCCAGCAAAAATTGTTGTATCTTTTGATAGGGGGAAATACCAAGTTTTTTGCGGATTCTGTTTTTTAACTTTATAACGGATTGCGTATCCTTTTTCTTGAAGATGAAAAGAGCCAGTTCGTAATTGGAAAATCCGCAAACACTCAAGCAACAAACCGCAATCTCCCGTTCCGTTAATTTATTGTTTGAAGATAGATTTTTTAGTTTTTCCGTAAATCCGGGATACAATTCGTTTGTGATTTCGATAAATTTTTGCATGGAAAGTTTTGACGTAATTGCATTTAAACCGGCAATAACGTTTACATCGTGTATTTTCATTAAATTAGGAATCAAAATCACTATATCCTTGAAGATTCCTGATTTTTCCATAAATGCAGCTTGCAGTTCTTTATTGCGCTCTCGAATCTTTTCTATTTCGCATTCAGTTTTTGACAAAGTTTTCTTTTGTCTTAAGTTTTCGGTCTTACAATTGAAAACTGCGATTGAAAACAAAACCGTAACAATTCCTAATAACCCTGCAAATATCCACAACCTGCTTTTGCTTCTGTTGTTCATACTGTTTTTTTCAGTTTCGATGAATAATGCTGAATTCAGCAACATTAATGCGCTATCAGGCTCCAGTTCGACCATAAGCAACATCTGTTGTATGATGCTTTTGTTTTCTTTGTTATCCCACGGAATGCAGGAAGTAACCAGGTAGAAAATCAATACGATTTCAATGAATTGAATCGTATATCCGCTTATGCTTTTTCTGTATTTTTCAATCTGTGTTTTGAAACTAATCATATTTTTATTACGTAAATTGAACTTACAAAGGTGCAAAGATATATAAAAAATATTATATTTGCGAATTAAGAGTATTTTTTTTTTATTATGGATCATCGGGATATTTTGGCGCTTCCGATTATGGGGGAATATCACTGAATGTCATTTTGAATGACGGGGATACGGAACACAGTTATACTTTATTGCTTAGAAGTATTATGAGGAATCCTAAATAATTCAACTTGCGTTTTATACTTTATTGATTCTCCCCGCTCGCACCGGTTTGCAATCGCTGTGTGCAATGTAAAAAAAGAATACGCACCGGTTGCAAACCGGCGCGAGCGGATTGTCCCTACGGGTGGGGTGTAGAAAATGTGCATATCATGAAAATATTCTTCGTTCTTTTATCCCGTAGGGATTGGATATTGGTAGAATACGGATTTTCTCTCCCGCCCGGCGTGCCGTCAGGTACGCAACAGGTTGATTTTTTTCATATCGCGTACCTAACGGCACGCCCGTTGTGTGTGACATGTTTTCTACCAATATCCTGTCCCTAACGGGACATTGATGTCAA
>JAITMT010000215.1 GCA_031277235.1 Tannerella sp. | reverse complement strand
AGCCATTGCACCGATGGTGATCAATGTACTCAACATGCAGACGCAGGCATCCTACCAGATGACCAACTGGGGATTTTACAGCGAACAGATCGCCGACTACTACAGCCGCAATCTCCTTGCAGATCAGATTGATCCCAATGCTCCTGCCGCGGAAAGGGAACTCCACGGGCGGCTTTGGCGCATGATCGACCCTTACTTTTACCGCGAGCGGGTCACGATTCCCAAACTGCTGGTGCACGGCACCAACGACCGCTACTGGAATCTCTACGCTACGCAGTTTTACTGGAATGATCTCGTCGGCCCCAAATTTATCCTGACGCTTCCCAACGTCGGTCACGACCTCGGCAAGGAACGCGAAAAAGCCCTTAGGACGATTGCCGCGTATGCCAAACTCGTCAGCGACGGCGAAGAGTTGCCGGCCATGACATGGGAAAATAGTGCCACTGCCGACGGATACACGCTTGCCGTCACATCCGACATTCCCGCCCACCGTGCAAAACTCTGGGTGGCCTACAACGAAGGAAGGGATTTCCGCGAAGCACAATGGAGCTCCACCGATTTGCCGCCGCTAAAAAGCGGCTGGGGTAATTTCTTCGCCACAGTGAAGAAACCGGAAACCGGCTACGTCGGATATTATATCGAACTTGAAACGGAGTATAAGGGCATTCCATGTTCGCTTACCACGGAAGTATTTAATCCTGAAAATTAAAAATGATGCGAGAGAAAATACTGTTAATGATGTTTTTATGGCTTCCGGCTCTCGTTTTTGCCGGTACTGTTGATTTTTCGGGAGCAACGTTGCTCGTCTCTCCCGAATTAAAATCTCCCGTAAGAGAAACTGTCATTCAAATGATTTGGGAGGAAACGCAGAAACGCACGCAACTGCAAGTCCCCGTATCCGAAAACCGACCTCAAACACCGGTCATTGCCATCGCCCTGGCATCTGACAAGTCAGTGGCAGGAATTGCTTTGCCGTCGGCAGCCAAGTCACTGAGCCTTCCCGAAAGTTTTGCCGTCGTTTTGGATGAAACGTCCAAACAACCCGTTTTGTGGCTTATCGGATTCGACCGGCGTGGTGCATTGTTTGCCGCAGGTCACTTTCTCCGTCACGCATCGTTCGAAAGAAAAAGAATTGCTGTCGACGCGGCGTGTCAAACCGTGACAGCGCCCGAATATCCCATCCGCGGTCACCAGATAGGCTATCGCGGTTTAGCTAATTCCTACGATGCCTGGTCGCCCGGACAATATGAGCAATATATTCGCGAGCTGGCAATTTTCGGAGCCAACAGCATAGAAATCATCCCGTTCTGGAGTAAAACCTCGTCCCTGATGAAGACTTTACCCGAAGATATGAACCGTCATATCAGCGATGTATGCCGCCGCTATGACCTTGATCTTTGGGCATGGACGCCCTCGGACGCCGACTTGTCCGATCCGGTGCAGGCCGAAGCGGAAGTCAGGAAGCACGTCGAGTTTTATAAAAATGTTTCGCGGCTGAATGACATCTTTTTCCCGGGAGGCGATCCCGGCGACAATCACCCGAAAGATGTGTTGCCATTCCTGAAAACCATTGCCGGCGAACTGAAAAAAAACCATCCCCAAGCAGGCGTCTGGATATCCCTGCAAGGATTCAACGACGAGATGATTGATTATTTCTATCATTACCTTGAAACCGAAAAACCGGAATGGCTGCGTGGCGTTGTCACGGGGCCTGGCAGTCCGCCGTTGAGCGAGACACGGTTCCGATTGCCGGCTCAATATAAACACCGTCATTATCCGGATATTACACACAATGTGCGTTGCGACTATCCTGTTTTGCGCTGGGATCAGGCCTTCGCGCTGACACTGGGTCGCGAAGCCATTAACCCCCAGCCTTTTTACTATGCCGATATCCATAATTATTACGCTCCTTTCACCGACGGTTTCGTGACTTATTCCGACGGCGCTCACGACGACCTGAACAAGGCTGTCTGGAGCCGCAGAGGTTGGGATTCGGGCGAAGATGTCCGGGAGATTGTCGATCAATACGTCCGTTTCTTTTTCGGAACGAAACGCGGCGACCGTGTCACCGAAGCCGTATTCGGTCTGGAGCGCAACTGGGATGGCCCGATAGAAAGGAATCCCGGTATAGAGATGACCTTTGCCTTGTGGCAACAGTTGGAATCGAAATATCCCGCCTTGCAGAACAACTGGCGATGGCAGATGATGTTGCTCCGCGCTTATTACGATACGTACATAAGCCGCCGTAAACACTACGAACAGCAATTGGAAAAAGAGGCGAATCTTCTGATGTCTCAAGTGGAAACAATCGGTTCAGAAGCAGCTATGAATCAAGCCTTGGCGAAAGTCAATCAAGCAGATACAAATCCTGTTTCGCCCGAACTGCTTGGGAAAATTGAGTTTTATTGCGAAACCTTGTTCAAGTCAATCGGCCTGCAAACATCTGTGGAAAAATATGGAGCCGAAGGCGTACAGCGCGGCGCGATCCTCGACTTGGTCAATTATCCGCTCAACAACCGTTGGTGGCTCAACGACGAGTTCGAAAAAATCAGCCGTATGACGTCCGAACGGGAAAAAGCAGCCCGTCTGAAAATCATTTACACCTGGGAAAATCCCGGCAAAGGAAGCTACTACGATAATATTTCGAATATCAGCCAAAGCCCGCATGTGAAAACAAGCCTTTATGACGCAGTCGACGTGGCCTGGTGGGACGATGGAAGAAGCCGCAAACGTCTTTCCACACAGTTGTTTCAGCGAAGTCCTGTCCTGGAATATGAAAACCTGGATCCGCAAGGACGCTATATCATTCGTATTTCCGGAGAAGGTGATGCCTTGCTGCGCGTCAACGGCGAAAGGATTGATCCCGTGCTCTATAATAAAGAACTGGAGTCATTTAAGGAATTTCTGATAGACCGAAAATATGTCAGTACGGGAAAAATGACGGTCACATTCGACATTGCCGAAGAATCAACACTCAACTGGCGTCAACATTCGAAGGTATGCGATGTATGGCTGTTGAAACAGTAGTTTTCTTAATTAAATAGATTTAAACAGTTCAAAAAAACCTGATCAAGATGAAAAGTAAAAAGATTTCACGTCGCAGCTTTGTGCAGCAGTCGGTATTGGCTTCGGCTGCCATTCCTATGGCCGGAGCGTTTTTCCAGGGTTGTAGTACCGATGCAACAAGCAGTAAAACAAGAGCTTTCAATCAAAAGTACGAAGATGATTATCTCAGTCGCATTGCCTTTCCCGTTGGTGGCATGGGGGCGGGCATGTTTTGCATTGAAGGTTCGGGCGCCATTTCGCACATGTCGGTTCGCCACCGCCCGGAGATATTCCACGAACCCTGCATGTTTGCCGCCATTCATGTCAAGGGTCTTGCCAACGGCACGAAAGTCCTTGAAGGCCCGTCGCCTTTGTGGAAAAGATTTGGCTTGAATGGCGCCGGCAATGGGCTGGGTGAGAACAGTTGGGGCTTGCCGCGTTTCCGGCAGGCATCCTTTCTGGCACGTTTCCCTTTTGCAGAAATTGATTTGAAAGACAATGATATTCCATTGGAAGTCAAGCTGAAAGGCTGGAGTCCGTTTATCCCTGCCGATGAGGACAATTCGAGCCTTCCGGCCGGGGCGATCGAGTATACATTTCGCAACACGGGATCGGCCGATTTGGACGCCGTCTTTTCCTATAACTCGCGTAACTTCATGCGCGTCAACAGAAGAGCCGACACCGGCGCCGTCTCGTCCATCGATGCCATCAAGAATGGCTATATACTCTCGCAATCAGGCAGTAAGGAGGAGCCGTTTTTAGAATCCCATTTTGCCATCTACACCGACGAACCGCAAACGAAGGTGAACCATTGCTGGTTTCGCGGCGGCTGGTTCGATCCGCTCACCATCAGCTGGAATGATCTCTGTGAAGGTATTATACAAGAGAATCAGCCGGTTGCATCGGATGCGCCGGGCGCTTCACTTTTTGTGCCGTTTACGTTGAAGGCGAACGAGACGAAAACCATCCGCCTGTATATGGCATGGTATGTCCCGTTTTCCAATTTGAAACAGGGTCAGGAGGCCGTTGTCGAAGCCGACAAGCCTGATGCGGCGGAATGTTGCTGTTCCGGTTCTGACAATAGTTGCTGTACGGCGGAAGGCGAGTTCTACAAACCCTGGTATGGAGCCAAATTTAACGGTATCAATGATGTAGCAACATATTGGCTGCAAAATTACGCAGGTTTAAAAGATAAGACGCAGCTTTTTACCGATGCCTTCTATGCCGCCACCTTGCCGCCGGAAGTCGTGGAAGCCGTTGCAGCTAACTTGTCTATTATCAAATCACCCAGCGTATTACGTCAATATGACGGTAAATTGTGGGGTTGGGAAGGTTGCGGCGACAATTCGGGCTGCTGCGCCGGTTCCTGCACCCATGTATGGAATTATGCACAGGCCATCCCGCATCTTTTCCCGGCGATGGAACGCACACTGCGTGAAACAGAGTTTTTTATCGACCAGAACAAGGCCGGCCACCAGGTGTTCCGTTCGGCGCTGCCCACCCGCCCAAGCGAGCATAACTTTCATTCGGCCTCCGACGGGCAATTGGGAGGGATCATGAAGGTATACCGCGAATGGCGCATCTCGGGCGA
>JAITMT010000163.1 GCA_031277235.1 Tannerella sp. | reverse complement strand
GTCTATAAATATGTGACCGCTTCGCGGTCGGGGAGACGGCGCCGTTTATCCGTTCATCCCGCTCGCGCCGATTTGCAATCGGTGCGTTGAATATAATGTCAAGAATACACACCGATTAGAAATCGGCGCGAGCGAAAAAGAATCTTGCGGAAAAATTTGTTTTGTTCAGGAAAAAATGTAATTTTGCAGTCTGAATCAAAATTATATCAATATGTTGCGACAGATTATTACTCCTTCTGCAAATAGTCATACCGTTATGTTACCTGAAACGTATTACGGTAAAAAGGTGATGGTTACGGTTTTCGCATTGGATGAGAAAGTAGAAAATCCCAAAGAAGTTTTCGCTAAAGCGGAAGAAGCCCGGGCTTTTTTCAACTCATTCCGGATTGATTTGTCCGGGTTCAAATTTGACAGGGAAGAAGCAAATGAACGATAAATTCTTTCTTGATACCAATATTTGTATTTACGCTTTCGACCTTGACAACAAAAAGAAAGAAAAAGCGCTGGACTTGATTGTCCGTCCCTGCGGATTTGCAATCCGCAGGATTCTATTGTCGGGATTTATAATCCCTCTACAGTTTTATACATTGTTTCCTTTTTTTTAGCGGATTACAAATCCTTATACTAACCGGCAATGGAAAATCAGCGCGAGCGAAGACGTCATTGCGAGGAGGAACGACGAAGCAATCCAGACTTGCATACTTTCCAGATTGCTTCGCAGGTTCACAATGAATTTGCATTTTATTTAATTTTTATGAATGTCCGTATAAGACCCTAAAAAATTATGTAATACCATGATTGATGTTTCATCTATCTGTCCCGTTAGGGACAATATATTGGTAGAAAATAGATTATCTCCTCAATCGGCGTGCCGTCAGGTACGCAATATGCTGAATCATTTTCCCATATCGCGTACCTAAAGGCACGCATTTCCCGGAATTACCCTTTGTTCTACCAATATTACATCCCTGACGGGATTTTAGGAGAATATACGGATACTCATTTAATTTTTTATTATCTTACCTGATACTTTAAGATCGTTGTTGAAAATATTTAGTATGTAGATTCCGGCGGACAATGCACTTACGTCTATTTTTTCGCTATTCCCGTTTACAATCCGGTTTATTAGCGCATTACCCGAAAGGGAAAACAGGCTGACAGTCGCCATTTGCCCACCCGGATTAATCGTAAGCCTGTCTCTCACCGGATTTGGATAGTATAAAAAATTGGAGGATTCGGGCATGTCCATGCCGGTATTTTCTTCCAGCGTCACAGTTTCTTTTACCGTGCCCCCATCGGCAGTCCGGGCAGAAACGCTCACATTACCCCAAGCATGTCTTGTTAATTTACCGGTATGATCTATGCCGGCTATTGCCGGATCGGAACTCTCCCACACCAGCAGTTTATTGGTGGCATTTGCCGGTTCCACTTCCGCGATTAATTGAATGCTTTCTCCGACAGCGCAACTTAATGGAGGTATATTTATTTTCGTAACGGCTACTTTTCCTGTCTGATAGTGCAGAATACCGTTGAAACCAGCCGTGCATGATTCGGTGTATAACCCAACATTCGATGGAGCCCAATCGCCGTCGAGAATTGTTTTGAGCGAATCGTTGACAAAAAGATAGAGTTTGTCGTTTTCCCTTCGGGCACGGAGGAAATAGGACGAAGCCAAATCTTCGCTAAAATAGGCTGCGAATGCCCGGCATGCCATGCCTGCTTTGGGAGTAACATCCATTCTGATGGCTTTTGTCCGCACTTTGTCGAAAGTGAAACGGTTAAAGTAGGAGAATCTCAATTCACCGTCCAATTGATGCGACAGTGGAATCCATGCGTTGCCTTGCAAAGCATAGAATTTTACATCAGTCGGCAAGTCGAATGTCTGGTTCAGGTAAGGATAATTTCCTTCAAACCAGAGAATATTCACTCCCGACACATCTGTTTCGCAACGGAAATCATATTGGTAAGAAGTGGTCGGATAGGAATGGAAAGTATATTGCCGGTAAGTATTGTTCGACAGGTCGAAGTATTGTGTTTCTTCTCCTCCGTTTTCTTTTTTTATAATTTCCAACTTTCCGGTCGGGTAGTCAATTCCAGCTTGCACATAATTGTTTTCATCTATGTAGAGCGGATAAAATCCGGCTTTTCCACCAGTCGGTATCTTGTCGTTCTTCATAAAAACGGAAAATTCGTAATCGTAGTTTTTATCGCCTTTCAGGGTGATTGCTTTTCCGAACGATTGCGTTTGCTGCATACCGTTTTCGTTCACCGTCCATGCGCCGCCTTTTGTTTCCCATCCCGTAATATTATCATCCCATTCGTCCCAGCCGTTGGTATATTGTACGGCATCAAAATTGACATTATTGGAAGAACCGATCAATCCAATTTTTCCACTGCCGGTAAAATCGGTATGGATTAAACCGTTCAGCGTTAAATTAAAATAATCAAGTTCTACTTTGAAATTCGCTCCGTTTTTATAAATAGTAAGGGTATGCCAAGGCTCATCGTAGTGGGCGACAAGCGGATGGTCGTCTAAGAACTTGAATTTAGCGGGTAAATTTTGAAATTGTTTGGTGAGAACTCCGTTCCGGTTGATTTCATATTCCCAAGCGGCGTCATCTCTATTAATCTTGATTTTCAGCCAATTATCCGGATCTACATAATAAGCGTAGGCTCCCATATAATCGCCCTTGCTGCTTTCGATACGAAAAGGAATTTCGTAGCGGTAGTTCGTCATTGGATCGGCTCGAAATAGCAGTTCGGAAACGGCGGCGTTTTTCGGCTTCAACATCCCGTCCGTCATGTCCCATTCGCTGTTGTTAAGATATTCGTAAGCGTATGGAAGCATCAAGTCGAAATAATCGCTAAACGTCGGCATAGAAGGTTTCGGATGATAGCCGGTCGTATTTTTCACGACGCTACTCTCCACGACGACCTCTTTGTCGTAGAAATGAATCCGGTCAATCCCCTGCTGTTGCTGCGGGGAATTGAAATAGGCTTTATACATCATCCAGCGTTCAAACCCGTTGGGACCGATTACAAAATTTGGTTGCGCCTGCCCTAAAGCGACATTTTCAATCTTTTTTCCGCCGGTATCATACAATCCGAAATCAATAAACTGCTGGCAATATTGATCCGAACAGGGGGCAGCAACCTCCACAGCAATTATATTCTCTCCCTTCACGAGAAAAGAAGTGTTTATTTCCATATTGCAGTAGGTTTCATTTCGGGCGTTAACATTAATTTTATTCCCATTTATGTAAAAGTCGGCATTTCCGTTCACCCAATATTTAAGACCTGCATTTTCCGGTATATTTTCTAAAGTGAACTTTCTGCGAATATAGATATTGGAGGCAGTCCATTCCGTTTTTCTCGCCCGTATGCGTGCATTGGTATGCGTGGTTCTTGCGTAGAGATCGTATTCCTGTCGTCCGTATCCTCCTGTTGATGAGTTCCATGCAGCATCGTCAAAATCAAGATTCATCCATCCGGCCGCCGGCTTCTGCGTTACGTGTTTAGCGCTCCACCCTCCGTGCTCGGCAGTATGCAAAATGGTTTTGTATTCCAATAGATGCTGTTCCGTATTTCTCGTATGGACGGCATGAGGATATTTTTTTTCATTGGTAAAATTCATCGGTGCGTCACTTTCGGCGACGCCAATTTGATACAGTCCCGAACGCGGGCCCATTCTGTTGGATGCAAAAAACAAATAATATCTATCCCTGTATTTTGCTAATTCCGGTCCTTCGAAATTCACGTGATTGATGCTGGTGGGATGTCCGCGCTGATGCGTGAGCTGCACGCCGGCATCGGTTGCCGGAATACCTTTCCGAACAAAAGGAGAGTTCATTTTTAAAATCCAGATTTCCGGACCGTCTATGTTGGATTTATCTCCCGTTACCGGATGCGGGTCTACCGCATTTCTTTTTTTTACATAGTATATTTCCCCGTCTTCATCCTGAAACACTTGCACATCAATTCCGTAATCGTCGAAAGGTTCGTTTACGGAATTTTCCTTGTAGGGACCTAAAGGCGCCGGAGCGTAAGCATGTCCTATCCCGTTCCAATAGGCATGAAAAACGCCGTTCCGGTATAAAATATCTCCTGCCATCACTCCCTTATACGTGCCGATTCCCGGAAGAGATTGATATTGAGGCATAGTCAGCCATTGCACCTCATCCGTAGTAATCCCCAAAGTTGGAGTAGCCCACGATACTAAATCCTTCGACGGATAAATACCTCCTCTTGCACCCTGTCCCGTTGCATAGAAATAGCCCATAAAACGTTCCACACATCCGTCGGCCAATGTCAATACCGGATTGGTATGTCTGACCGTATCGGATTGGCCCGCACTGTTAGAAGCAAGCAGGTTACACAGTATTAGGATGAAGATACTTTTTTTCATATCGAGTATTGAGATACGTTTTGACGGTGCAAAATTACTCCATACAGACATGCGTACAGGGTAAATATGTTCTAAATAAGGGGGAAATTGTTTGGCGGGGTTATTTTTTACTTTGCACGGGCAAATTTTCAGTAATTGTCTTTTTCGTCACCTGTTCCTTCGTTGGAGGTTCGTTGATTCTTCGTTGCGTCTTTTTTGAATTTTCGGGTGGAAAAATGAAAAAGCCCGCCGGTTTTTCGACGGGCGGGCTTTATATAATTTATGATTTCAGATTTACTCCTGAACTTAATTCAGGATTGGATTTTTAACTTTATGATTAAACCGTGGATTACTGCGTTGCAGTTTTGTTTTGCCATTGGTTGAGATTGACAGTTAAAAATTTCTGTTCCTGCGGATTAACAATCTTGCAGGAACAGAAAATTATATTTTTAATGTTTAATAATCAGTGTTTCCTGAGCGGTATTTTCGCCGTCGGAAACTATGACTTTGTAAATACCATTCGGAAACGACGAAGTAGATATATTGAATTTACCGCCCTGATTTTTTTCCTGATATACCGCTCTACCGGACATATCCACGATTTGAACGGTATAGACCTTGGCAGACCTGCCTGCCGGATCGGTACTGTTATCAATCACATCAACGGTAACCTCCGAGGATGCAGGGTTGGGAGAGAGTTTCTGTTCTATCATGGCAACCATTGTCAGTGTTCCTCCGTTGATACCGATGTATTTTGTTACAGTCGTAATTCCGAATGCAACTTCCAGGACATAGGTGTATGCCGCTGGCCCCGGCGTTGCCTTAATGACTAAGGATTGTGTGCTGCTGAACGTTTTTCCGGTCTGAGGTAGCGCCGGCGACCCTGACTGGCTGAGTGTCCAGTAAAAAGTACCCGATGCAGGAGAACAGGAGAATTCGGGAAAATAGGAACCGGATGCATTATTGGCTATGATATCCGGACCGGTTATGGACAGGGTGTTACCCGCAAACAGATTTTTTCTTACCACTTCCGTACTGCCTACATTGATTGATACCCAGGATGGTCCAGCAGGCGAAGTGGCCTGAAAAGTTCCGGAATTGCCCGAAATCGAAACCGGAGTCAGATTCTTGAAGTGTCCCCATGTAAAACCGGTCGGAGCGTTGGAAACGGTAAAAGTAGCAGTAGAACCGGGACAGACGCTGGAGGGACCGGTGATGACGGGTGCAGGTTCTGGATATGCACAGGCAGTACTGAGCATTTCTTGTAATTGCAAACTATTATCTATTGAAACTTTCATTCTTTCAACCTGTCCGGCAGTGAAATGATCTCTGACTACTGGATAATAGGACATAAGATTTGTCTTGTCAGGATTGTAACCTGCTTTTGTTTCCGGATAAGGATCGGCAGGGGTATCACATACCTTATCACCACATGAAGAACAATTCGAACCATTAAGAGCTTCAACACAATATGCAGTTTCATGCGTATGCATCAAATTCAGACAGTGTCCAACTTCATGTGCAGCAGTTTCCATCAGTGCCAATTCTTTGCGTATAACCAGTCTATTTGATGGAATATCAAATGCTTTCCCTCCCAATCTCTGACCATCTTTTTTATACAAAGAATCTACCGTATAGATATTAATGGCATTGGAATGAACATTTTTTTGCATTAATAATAATGCTTCCGATTCGCTGTCAAGTATCAGATAATCGGTCGCATTTATGAATTCATATCCTGAATTTGTAAAATAAATACCGTGTGAATTGAAATACCAGTTCAGATTAACGATAATATTGTTTATCTGATTGGGATTCAGTCCACCGCTACCGTTATTGTCTCTCACTACATGTATAAAAACATTGATACAATAAGTTTGAGTAAGGCGATTCATTGTTCCATACTCTTTATACATTTCCTCTGTAATCTCAAAAGAGGAAATACCCGTTGTGCCGCAATCCTGCCCTTTTAATGATATTCCGCAGGCGGCCAATAATACCAAAAAAAACACCTTTTTAATCATAATTTTAAAAATTTTTATTGTTAATAAATCGTTTTAATTTTTTTTGCTTTTTAATTGTTTAATTCTTCGAAATTTAAATGTACATCCTTCATCACAGTTCATATATATTGGAACTAAATGGAAAGTATTATCTTTTATCCAAAAAATGAGTTCTACAAAAGTACTGGTATTGATAAAATATGGATCAAATCCATCACATCCGAAATAAAGTGATAATGTATTATCTGCTAATTCGTACGTCCCATGTGTACACTCTGCAAATCTGGTGGAAGTAAATGTACCATCCGCATTAAATGTGTATGTATAACCGTCTTTAATAGGACGCCATCCCGGAGAGATACTACCTCCATCAAAAAATTCCATTAGTTGCCAAGTTCCAACAATACCGGTACCGTCCTCGAATTCAGGACTGATATTTTCTTTTTCCTTGTCGCATCCGCTAAAATTAACTAAAAGTAAGAATATAAAAAAAATAAATTTTAAAATGTCTTTCTTTTTTGTCATATTTTTTCTTTTTTTAATTGATAATTCAATGTATAATCTATTGTCTATCTTCGCTCCCGCCTTCCTTTTTCGGGAACCGTTGTATTATGCCGTCGCGTGGAGTGCTGAAAAGCATATCTTCCATTAATTTAATATTCTTTTGCCACTGTTTTCCCATATATAACTTTCATCTCCTTTCCACCGTCATATACTCTCAGTTGCGTTATACAATTATCAGATTATTACCTGCTTTTTACTCAATTTCAAAACTGCCCGACAGATACCTGCCTTGCGAGTCCATAAACTCAATCGTATAAGTACCGCTTGCCAAACCCGAGACGGGAATAACAGTTTGCAATCCGCCGGTTTTCGGGTACGATTGTTGATAAACCGCAGTTTCGGTTTCGTCATGGATGGAAACGGTAATCGTCCCCAAATCTGCCAGGAAATAGACCTCTATCCCTGATCCGGCTAAATACGCCTCAATCGGTACGGTCAAAGACCTTGTTTTCTCCGGGGTTAAATTTCCACTCAAATCTATTTCATCCTCATCAAACGGGGAAGTATTTCCAAGTGGCATCGCGGTTGTCCAAAAACAACCCGTCAGCAGTAATAATAAACCGATTTTTTTCATGTCTTTTCTATTTAAAAATTTGCTGCAAAGATAAGGTATATAATTTTAGCAAACAATGAAAAGAAGTTGGAGGGAAGTTAATATATTTTTAATTAACTGATGATAAATGAAATAAAAAACAAAAAGGAAGTTACCGGGAAGAGTCAAACCTGTCGTTTTCAGGGTTCGGCAGGCAGTTTTTCCATAAAAAAAGTGTGAAAATCCTCTCTGGGTTGCATACCTGTTTGTTTCCTGATGCCGGATTTGCGTTTCATCACATTTTGGGGGGATATTTGCAGCAAAATCCCGATTTGAATATTATCCAGGTCGCCGCAAGTCAGACAGCATATCCGGAAATCCACTTCGCTCATGTTCGGATATTGCTTGCGTATTCGCTCAAACAGACCGTTAAAGAGCTGGTTTCCCAACCGGTAAACCTTGTCCCAGTCCATCGTATCCTGCCCGTAAACGATGGTGTTAAACCGTTTGATGAAGTTATCCTGCATTCTGTCTTTTGACGGCATATATTTTACCAAAGTTGCGGTTTTGATGATGATATTAAACTGGTCAAACAGCAATTTTCGAAATTCGTTATTTTCTTCCGACTGCATTCTTTGCAGCGCATTGATTTTTTCTTCGGTTTCCGCCAACGCCTCTTTTTCCCGCCTGTATCGGGCATATATGATAAGGATTACGAGAACGGAGAAAATAAAACCTGCAAACGCAATCAGGGACAATTTCCATTTATCCCGGCTGAGTTGAACGTTTTTGTTTTTTTCGGCGTCAAAATTATATTTCTCCTGCATTTCCCGGATTTTATTGTTTTTCTCACTGTCGAAAACTTTCAGTGTGTAATCGTAATATTCTTTATAATATTTTAATGCTTCAGAATCGTTTCCCGCTTTTTCTTCCAGTGACGACCTCAGTTTGGCAGAAATGCGTAGTAGCGCCATATCGTGCACGGAAAGAGACATTGCCCGGTCAAAATAAAAACGTACGGAATCATTATTATTCTTAACTTCATATAATTGGGCAATATTCAATAGAATTCTCGCCTGCTCCACCGTATCCATCGCAAGAGCCAGCGCTTCATCGAAAAGTTTCTTTGCTTGTTGATAATTTCTTTTTTCCCTGTATGCTACACCCATACTTTGCCTTATGCTTGACTGTAAATCATTTATTTGGCAGGAATCAGCCAACTTCAGACTTTCATCGTAATAACGAAAGGCGCTATCAATCTTTTTTTCCAATAAAAAACAATCTCCGATTATTTTCCATGAAGTAATTTCATTTTTAAGATTACCAGCTAATTTATACATTTCGACAGCAGATTTAGCTTCTTCAATGGCGTCAGGATAAGAATGATGACTTCTATAAAGTATGGCAGAATTGCTGTGTATCAACCCCTTCAAATTGTAATCATTCGTTCTCTCCGCCCATTGCAAGGCTTGATGGTAGGCATCGGTGGCTTTTTCGGCTTCCTTCTGTTCGTGATATACCCGTCCGCAGTAATAGGCAGCCATAGCCGCGTTGAGAGCGTCGTTTTTCTTTTCATAATATTCTTTTACGGCAAAAATCGCGGTGTCGGCAGTAACGTCGCGGTAACTTTTGTCTTTTGCCTGCATCATCAGCAGGACGTAACGGTTATACTGTTTTTTGCTCAAGTCTTCGGGAAAATAGATGGTGTTCAGCAGCCGGAAAGCGCTGTCGGGCTGCTGCCGATGACCGTTTCCGCCTCGTCGAGAGTTTCCTTTGCCGTTTTTGTCTGCTGCGTGCAGGACAGGACAAGGAGCATTATTAATGTTATGCAAAAAAACTTCAATCTCACACGATATTTTATGTTTGACTCTGCAAAGTTAGCATAAAATAGCCAATTACACACAAACGGATAAAAATAGGGAGCCGGTTATTTTTGTGGTGGCTAACTGTTGAAAAAACCGTGAAACCCCGTTCATTGATAGAATTTTTAGAACAAAAAAATATGATTATCTTTGCCGTGATTTTTCAAGGAGTTTTAAACGCACTTCGGCTCCTTGTGAAAATCAAGAAGAAAAAAGAGTTCTATTGGAAGTGCCCCATATAAACGGGACTGCCGGGTGGTCAAAGAAAACTCGACAACCTCATTTTTTTATTCATTTCAGTTAAATATGAAGAATCTGTTATTGTTTTTTTTGATCGCTTCATGTACAGGAGAAAAGAAATACATCCGGCAAGAATCTCAAAAAGATTTGGAAACAAACTCTTTGAAAAGTGAAGTACAATTTAAGGATTTAAACCTGTTCTCGGATTGCAAAGAGTATGACAACCATCTTTCATCCATAATTTCCAGCATGGAATTTGTAAAAGTCGCCTACGATCCTCCGCTTGATGATTTCTGGAAAATTTATAGCGTTGAAGTCGGCGCAGAATATATTTTCATTTCAACGATATACAAAATTTATATGTATGATAACCGGGGCAATTTCATCAGAAGTATCGGAACAAGAGGGCAGGGACCCAAAGAATTTATTCAACTAAGTAATATTCAGATGGATGAACAGTCTCGAAAATTGTACACATTAGATGTAAGAAGGGAAAGGATGATGGTTTACGATTTTGAAGGAAACTTATTGCAGGTAATCCCTTTGAAGTTTTCCGAAAGATTTCATGCAAGTCAATTAAGTCTGTTGGACAGTACAACGATTCTTTTCAGACGATCCAATTTAGATGGACTTTCCAATATATCTTTTATCTGCTCCGACAGTGACGGAAAAGAAAAAAAGATATTTCACCATCATATTGCCCCTGTGAATAGAAATTCGACAGAATTTTTAAGTCCGGATTACAGTTTCTTATGGGATAGCAGACAGTATTTCAATTATTTGGAGTATGGAAACGATACTGTTTTCGGGATACGGAATGATTCCATCATACCTGAATTGAAACTTACGGGCGATTTAAAAGGGTTTTTCAAAAGACATTCGGGAAAGAAACTGAACATATTAAGTTACGTGACGAGACCCGACGCCGCTATTTTTGAATCGGATACAATGATGGTTTTCAAGATGTCCAGCGAATTTGAATCATATTATAAGGTATATAATAAGTACAATAACAAATTCCACAGAACGAATTATAAAAATGCTGAAGAAGATAGATTTGGAGCAAGGCAAATGGCTTATTTTGTGGATGATATGGCAACCGGTTTACGTTTTAATCCGCACTTTCAAAGCAAAGGCAAAGCGATTGCCCTGATTTATGCCGGTGAAATTTGCGGGAAACGGGAAGAAATTTTAGATTTCATAGACAAACATCCGACAGAAACAGGCAAAAATCTGAGACCCGTCATTGAAAATTTCACGGAAGACGATAACTGCTTGATGATGATTGTTAAATTCAAATAAGAAAGAATAGAGAAACGGTTTATAATCAAGGCAAAGATTTTGCTTGATTATATGTTGAAGTCATGGTCGTCAAATATAAATGCTTCCGTCCCTGCGGATCTGCAAATCCGCAGGGATTTTATTATCGGGATTTTATAATCCTTTTACAGTTTCGGGTGGGAAAAGGAGATTGTGGAGCGCTGATTACACACAAAATATATGATACAAAGTTTAAATAACTCGAAACGGATATTCAATCGTACAAACCCCCGGCGACAACTGCATATTGCCCGGTGAATTGCCAAAAATGATACGTTAGAGCACTTCTAAAAACCCTCCGTAAACATCATTGTGGGGGTAATGGTCCAAAGCAATTCATGCCATATCAATATTCCCGCAGTTCGCATTGACAGAAAAATGTAGTTTTTAGAAGCGCTCTTTACAAAATCCCTCTCAAAACCCGAATAACTTCCGGGATTGCAGCCGCAATTTCGGGCGAAAGTTCCATTGTTACGTCATTGATATTTTTCACGGAAACGACGATCAGGTGTATTTCGGGCAAGTCGTCCGTAAGTTGCATCACGGCGAGCATGTCGCGCAAGCCGATTTCATGGGCGCTCATCAGCGGCGGAAAATCGGCGGCGTAGCGCGGTCGTATCACCCGGACAGTTCCCGGCGGATGGCTGTCGAGCGTCGCGTCAATCATAATGATGCGTCCGTATTCCACCAGTCGGCTAACCAGGTGAAAACCGCCCGTGCCACCGTCCAACAAATCAACATCCGGCGGCAAGGATTCCTTTTCAAGTTCCTGAATAACGTGAATACCAACTCCTTCATCTCCGAGTATAATATTTCCTACGCCTAAAATCAGCGTTTGTTTCATTTGAATCATTGCTATAAGTTTCTTTGGCAAAGATAACCGTTTTTTCCCGAAAATGAATTTTTTCCATAAAAATAGAGGAAATATGATTTTATTGATTACTTTTGCATCATCATTTAACTTGTAAAAATATGGAAACAGCGCTTATCATTTTCTTTGTTGCATTGCCTGTGATTGCCATAATTATGGGAATTGTGGACATCGGGAAAAACCGGTATATCGAAAAGAGGAATAAACCGTATTTCTACTTTTTGGTTGTATTATTTCCTTTTTTGGGTACTTTGATTTATTACGGAATAAAACTTTTTGTACTAAACAAGCCGCAAAACAGGAATAAGTTTGTAAAGACTTAAAAAACAATAGAATGAAAAAAACAAAAGCGGGAAAGATTCCCGCTTTTTGTTTCAAACAGGGACTTTCTCACCCTTTTTCTTCCTGCTCTTCCTTGGCGGCGGCTCCTTCTTCGATAAATTTCCAACCGCCTATCATGGAGGATGTTATGCCGCGTCGCTCGATATAATCGTGGTATGCGACGAGATAAACGTGCGCGATGGAAAAGATGATGAAAAACCACATCAAAATATGATGCAAATTCCTGACTGCCAGATCTCCACCCAGTAACGGCACAATCCACGCAAACAGTTTCGGCAGGAACGACGTACTCATTTTGGCATACATTCCGAAACCCGTAACACATTGCAGCAAAAAGGCGAGAAACAGCAAAAAATACGTCAGGCTCGCCAGCGTGTTGTGTCCGATACTGTCCACCGGCTTGTTTTTGATCATGAAAACATCTACTTTCACCACTTCCCACAACTCCTGCCACTGCTTTTTGGTGAGCGGAATAAAGTTTTTCCAGTTGGCAAACCGGTTGCCGACAAACCCCCAGTAAATGCGGAACAGAAAGTTGAAAAAGAAAATGAAAGCCGTTACGAAATGGGTAAAACGCACAATTCCAAACCAGTAAGAGAACGAAGCCTCCGTACTTTGCATGATGGCGGGAGGGTATGCGATGCAAAATCCCGTGATGCAAAGAAGTACGATACAAAGCGCATTCACCCAGTGATAGAACCGCACGGGCAACTCCCACACATAGACTTCTCTTAAATGTTGACTTCTACTTTTCATAAAAAAAGGTATTTAATTTTAGAAAGTATCCATCTGATGCACATAATCGCCGTCTTCGTCGTAGAGATGCACGGCGCAGGCGAGGCAGGGGTCGAAAGAGTGAATGGTGCGCAGAATTTCGAGCGGCTGTTTCGGATCGTGTATGGGCGTGCCTACGAGCGAGGCTTCATAGGCTGACCGCTCGCCGTTTTTGTCGCGCGGCGAGGCGTTCCAGGTCGTCGGAACCACTAACTGATAATTCTTAACTCTCTTATTTTCAATGACTGCAAAGTGAGCCAACGCTCCGCGCGGCGCTTCCACGAGTCCAATGCCTTTTGCTTCCTTTTCCCACGAACTCTCGTCCCATTTTTCCGTATTCGCCATGCGCGTGTCGCCCGCTTTGATGTTGGCAACCAGTTGGTCGAAAAATTCCAACGCCCAGTCGGCGCACAGTTTCGATTCCAGACCGCGTGCAGCCGTTCTGCCGAGTGTCGAAAACAGGGCTGTAGCCGGTGCGTCAAGCGCTTTCAACGTATTGTCAATCAACGTCTTTTGCGGCTCTTTACCTGCGGCGTAAGCCACCAGCATACGCGCCAGCGGACCGACCTCCATCGGTTTGTCTTTCCAGCGCGGCGTTTTTATCCAGCTGTATTTATCTTCCACATCCAACTGACTGTAAGGCGGTTTCGGTCCCGTATAGTTCAAATTGGTTTCGCCGTCAAACGGATGCAAACCGGCTTCGTTTCCCTTGGAATAGTCATACCACGAACGGTAAATGTATTCCTGAATTTCTTCGGGCGAGTTGGCGTCAATCGGGTGCACCTTGCTTAAATCGCGGTCGAGAATGATTCCGCGCGGCATTGCCATGCTGTCGGGATTGTTGTATCCCTGCGTCGGGAAATCGCCGTAAGCCAGATAATTGCTCAATCCGCCGCCGATTTTGCTCCATTCGTCTTTATAGACGCCTCCAATCAGCAATAAATCAGGCACATACACTTCATTTACAAACTGCTTTGCATCTTCGAGTTTTTTGCGTACAAAAGCCAGTCTTTCGGCGTTGATGGCGTTGGCTTCCTCCAGATTGATGCTGGCAGGCATACCGCCAACCAGATAGTTGGGATGGGGATTTTTACCGCCGAAAACCGCCTGAACCTTTACGATTTCCTTTTGCCATTCGAGCGCGTCCAGATAATGCGCCACCGCCACGAGATTTTGTTCGGGCGTCAGTTTGTAAGCCGGATGTCCCCAGTAGCCGTTGGCAAAAATGCCCAACTGACCGCTTTCGACGAACTTTTTCACCCTGTCCTGTACGGTTTTGAAATGCTGGGTCGAATTTTTCGCCCAGGGCGAAATGGATTGTGCGGCAGCCGACGCTGCGGCAGGATCGGCTTTGAGCGCCGAAACGACGTCCACCCAGTCCAATGCGTGCAAATGGTAAAAATGTACCACGTGGTCGTGCATGTAAAGCACGGTGGACATGATATTGCGCACTAATTCGGCGTTGGGCGGCACCGTGATTCCGAGCGCATTTTCAACGGTGCGCACCGAAGTGAGCGAGTGCGTCGAAGTACAAACGCCGCAAACGCGCCCCACAAAAGCCCACACATCGCGCGGGTCGCGGTCTTTTAAAATGTTTTCGATGCCGCGCACCATCGTTCCCGAACTGTAAGCGTCCTTGATGACGCCGTTTTCTATTTCCGCTTCTATTCTGAGATGTCCCTCAATGCGAGTGATAGGATCTACTACTATTCTTTCAGCCATAATTTCTTATTTAAAAATTTGAGGATTTGAAGATTAGGCGTCCACCGTTTCTTCGTTTTCGATAAGTTTCTTCTTCCGTATGTTCGTGGCAATCGCGTGTGCGGTAGCGCCCACGACGGCTGCTGCTCCCACCACCAGACCGATGTCGTCGGCTGTGGCTTCGATGCCGAAGGCGTGAATATCCGGTAGCCGTTTGTAGAAGGGACCTTTATCCCAGAATCCTTCTTCGCTGCAACCCAGACACGGATGCCCGCTTTGAATCGGATAGCTCGTGCCTTCGTTCCATTTGATGATGCCGCAGGAATTGTACGTGCTCGGACCTTTGCAGCCCACTTTGTACAGGCAGTATCCCTTCTTGGCGTTTTCGTCGTCGAAACTTTCCACAAACAAGCCTGCATCGAAATTGGCGCGACGGTAGCACGTATCGTGAACGCGGCGCGAATAAAAGGCTTTCGGACGTCCCAGACTGTCTAATTGCGGGATCGTGCCGAACGTAAGCAGATGTACCACCACGCCTGCCATTACTTCCGCAATCGGCGGACAGCCCTGTACGTTGATGACCGTTTTTCCGTTGATGATGCGATGCGCCGGCTTTGCGCCCGTGGGATTGGGATAGGCTGCCTGCACGCAACCCGCTGATGCACAGTTGCCCCACGCAACGACGGCTTTGGCGTGTTCAGCCGCTTCTTCCACGATTTGCAGCGCGCTTTTCCCGCCTATGCAGCAGTACGCCTCATTTTTAGTCGGCACGGAGCCTTCAATCATCAGGATATATTCGCCCTTGTATTTTTCCATCGTGTCGTGCATACACTTTTCCGCGCTTTCGCCCGAAGCCGCCATGAGCGTTTCGGTGTAGTCAAGCGAAATCTGGTCGAATAACAAATCGGCAACAATAGGGTGTGATGAGCGAATGAACGATTCGCTGCAACATGTGCATTCCTGCAAGTGTAACCAAATGATCGGCAATCGCGGTTTGGTTTCCAATGCTTTGACAACTTGCGCTACTCCTGTTGATTCCACGCCCAGATAGGCTGCCATGAAGGTGCAGAATTTCAGGAAATCACGCCTTGAAACGCCTTTATACAGGCATTCTTCGTAAACTGTTAACTTACTGTCTTCCATAGATTTAGATTA
>JAITMT010000156.1 GCA_031277235.1 Tannerella sp. | reverse complement strand
GCTATTGCTGAAGATGCGCCCAGCAGGCATACGAATAAAAATAAAAATTTGTACATGATAGATTAATTTAAAATAAATATTTAATAATGTTCACTTAAACGCAATAAAAAAAGCGGACTCTTATCCGCTCTGAAGGTCTTCAGCTACCCGTATGACAAATAAGTAGCCCGCTTTACAGCGAGCGTTATTACTTATTCTTGTCATACTTTGAAAGTGCTGAAGTTTCAGAAGCAAGAATGCGTTAAACGCTTTATCAATATATTTTTTGCGTATTTCTACGCTGTTTTGTTATGTCATAAGCCAAAATTTGTTTAAAAGTTTATAAATCGGTGGCAAAGATAATACTTTTTTTTGGAAAATGTATTTTTCTGTAAAAAAATTCAGTCCGTTCTCAAATATTGTTTAATGGTCCCGTTAGGCTTTTATTATATTGACAAAAAACTCCATATCTTTTCCCCATAAATTCTTCTATCCGGTTCGAGATCCTTTGCGTGGTTTTTCCGCAAATTTTGCCTATCTTTGCACCTCAATTTGAGAAAGGAAGAAAGAACAAAATGGACATGACGATATACAAAATGGCTGAGGAAGAGCAGGATGACGCGATGATTGCCGTGCCGATACTGATGGATGTGGACGCGGATTACGATTTTTCGGACGGACTGGAAAAAGTGGGCGACAACGTACCGATACTTCCGTTGCGCAATATGATACTTTTTCCGGGCGTGGCGATGCCGGTCATTGCGGGAAGGGCTAAGTCCATGCGACTTATCAAGGACGCCATGAAGAAAAAAACGTGGATTGCCGCGTATTGCCAGAAAGATCCCGATATTGACGAACCGGGGATGGACGATTTGTACGACGTCGGCGTAGTTGCGGAAATCATGCGGATTCTCGAAATGCCAGACGGCTCGACTGCCGTTATTTTGCAGGGCAGAAAACGCTGCCGAATCAAGAATCTTCGCCAGACGGAACCTTACATGGTGGGTGATGTGGAAGTGATTGGAGAAACGTTTCCGGCGAAAAAGGACAAGGAATACGGCGCCTTGTTCGAGTCTATTAAGGAATTGTCTATCAAGATGTTGTCCGCTACGTTTGACCCGCCACGCGATTTGATTTTTTCCGTGCGCAACAACCGGAATATCATGTACATGATCAATTTTGCGTGCTGCAATTTGATTCCCGATCCGAAGGAACGGCAGGAGTTGCTGAATATCAACGATCTGAAAGAACGCGGCTACCGGTTGCTTGTCCTGTTAAACCGTGAAAATCAACTGATTGAATTGAAAACTTCCATTCAGATGAGAACGCACGAGGACATCAACAAGGAGCAAAAGGAATATTTCCTGAAACAGCAGATAAAAGCCATTCAAAAGGAGTTGGGCGGCGATAATATTTCGGATATTGCCGTGAAGGATTTCCGCGAACAGGCGAAAAAGAAAAAATGGAGCAAGGAGGTGGGCGAAACGGTGGAAAAGGAAATTGTCAAACTCGAACGGCTTCACCCGCAATCTCCTGATCATCAGGTTCAAATGGAATACGTTCAAACGATTATCAATTTGCCTTGGGGAGAATTTAGCAAGGATAATTTCAACTTGAAACGTGCCGAAAAAATCTTAAACAGAGACCATTACGGAATTGAAAAAGTGAAAGAGCGTATCATTGAGCATCTTGCGGTACTGAAATTGAAGAAAGACCTGCGTTCGCCCATTGTTTGCCTGTACGGGCCTCCGGGCGTGGGCAAGACTTCCCTGGCAAAATCCGTAGCCGAGGCGCTGAATCGGAAATACGTCCGGATGTCGCTGGGCGGGCTGCACGACGAAGCCGAAATTCGCGGACACCGGCGCACGTACATCGGCGCCATGATGGGGCGGGTGATGGATAACATCAAAAAAGCGGGCACTTCCAACCCCGTTTTCGTGCTGGACGAAATTGACAAGGTGGGCAACGATTTCAAGGGCGATCCTGCTTCTGCCCTTCTGGAAGTTCTTGATCCTGAGCAAAATGAACGTTTTCACGACAACTATCTTGATATAGACTACGATTTGAGCAAGGTCATGTTTATTGCGACCGCCAACAATCTGAATACCATCTCTCAGCCGCTGTTAGACAGAATGGAATTGATTGAAGTGAGCGGCTATATCGCGGAAGAAAAACTGCAAATAGCGCTGAAACATTTGATACCCAAACAAATGGAAGCGCACGGCATTGCCGAAAACAAAATAAAATTCACGAAAGAGGCTGTCAGAAAAATCATTGACTCGTACACGCATGAAAGCGGCGTTCGCGAACTGGAGAAAAAAATAGCCAAAGTGATGCGGAAAATCGTGCGGAAAATTGCGTCCAATGATGATTATCCGACTGAAATAACGTCTAAGCATATTCTCGAATACCTTGGCGTTGAGGAATATACGCCCGATAAATATCAGGGTAACGGATATGCGGGCGTAGTAACGGGGCTGGCGTGGACGGCTCTCGGCGGCGAGATTCTGTTCGTCGAAACGAGTCTGTCGGAAAGCAAAAACGCCAAACTGACGGTTACGGGTAACCTGGGCGATGTGATGAAGGAATCGGCGGTCATTGCTCTGGAATACGTTCATTCTCATGCTGTTGCGTTTGGAATTGATGCAAAAATGTTCGATAAAAATAATGTCCATATTCACATACCCGAAGGCGCGATTCCGAAAGACGGTCCAAGCGCGGGAATCACGATGGTAACATCGCTTGTGTCGGCGTTTACGAAGCGGAAAGTGCGTCCCAACCTTGCCATGACGGGCGAGATGACGCTTCGCGGAAAGGTGCTTCCCGTAGGCGGTATCAAGGAAAAAATTCTTGCGGCAAAACGAGCGGGAATCAAAACCATCGTGCTGTCCGACGAAAACCGGAAAAACATTGACGAAATCAAAAAGGATTATCTCGAAGGACTGACGTTCCGGTATGTGAAAGATATACAGGAGGTTATCGAGTATTCGCTTTTGGAGGAGAAGGTGTGAATTTTGCCCGAAGGGCTTGATTTTCATAACCGTAGGCGAGCGGAGCCTGCGGACATCTGACAGCGATTTCCGCAGAGAATTGTTTTACCTCTCCCCCACCCCTCCCCCCACGGGAGGGGATAAGACCTGATTCCGCTCGGCGTAGCGTCCCGCTACGTCGAAGCTAAAAACAAGGCTCCTGCCTTGCGTCATCATGCAAGCGTGGACGCTTGCTTTTAGCATCGGCGTAG